>JAYTFI010000410.1:0-4080 GCA_043734485.1 Acidimicrobiales bacterium
GCGCACGATGATTCCGACCACGTCGGTCTTCGCCTTTTGTTCGACACGCACCGTTGCCGCGAGCATCGAACGACTCGTGCCCGGCACCTTCTCGACCACCCGATCGGCGATCGACGAACCCTTCAAGCTGGCGACCTCACCCGCGACGAATCGATCGGGATCCGACGTGTTGGTCACTCCGGCCGCCGACGACCGCGGTTGGATCAACAACTCGGCGCTTGCCTCGAACTGCGCCTTCTTCGAGCTCGTGAACGCGGCGCCGCCGACCAACCCGACCAGCATCACGAGCACGACGAGCCACAGCCTCCGCCGAAGGGCGGCGATGACGAACGACAACTCCACGGAAACACCCTTCCCGGCCACGGCCGATCCCTGCTCGTTCCTCGTCGGCGGCGTCGGCCGCGTCCTGAGGTCCGGCAGTGACAGCTGGGTCGGGCGCACTATGTTGCGCCTATGCCCAGCACCGAGTTCGTCGCCTTCCAAGAGCGCATGGCCGCCAACCCGGTCCCGCCGCCCCCCGGGTCGCTCCACGAGCTGCGCGACCGCATCAACGCGTCGATGAGCCAGATCCCGCTCGCAGCCGCGACGCACGCCGAAGCGGTCGACGCCGGCGGCGTGCCCGCCATCGTGTGCGCCCGCGACGATGGTGCCGAAGACCCCTGGCTCATCTACTTCCACGGGGGCGGCTACCGCCTCGCGAGCGCGCTGGCCTACCGCGCCTACGGATCCCACCTGGCCGCCGCGTGCCGGGCGCGCGTGCTCCTGGTCGACTACTCGCTCGCCCCTGAGCACCCGTTCCCCGCGGCGGTCGAGGACGCACTCACCGCATACCAGTGGGTGCTAGGCCAAGCTGTGCCGGCCTCGCGCATCGTGATCGGCGGCGACTCCGCGGGCGGCGGCCTCACCGCCGCGATGCTGCTCGCGTGCCGCGACCGCAAGGTGCCGCTGCCCGCAGGTGGCGTGTGCCTTTCCCCGTGGGTCGACCTCACGAACGAAGCGACCAGCTACGCCCGCAACGCCGGCAGCGACAAGCTCTTCTCGCTCACCTCGGCCAACGAGGCCACCGCGCTCTACCTCGGCGACGCAGACCCTCGCGACCCGCTTGTCTCACCCGCCTACGGCAACTGGGGTGGTATGCCACCCCTGCTCATCCACGTCGGCTCCACCGAGGTGCTGCTCGACGACGCAGCTGCACTTGCGCAACGCGCGCGAGCCGCCGGTGTGCGGGTCACCCACGAGGTCTACGCCGACATGCCGCACGTGTGGCAGCTCAGCTACCCGGCGTTCCCTGAAGCGATCGACTCGGTGCAGAAGATCGCCGTGTTCATCGCCGACATCACGAGCTGAGCGGTCGCGGACCATGACCCTCGCGGCCGGCACGCGCGTGCTCGTCACCGGTGGCGCGAGTTTTGTCGGCCGGCGCCTCGTGGAACGATTGGGCGCGGACCCGAGCCGCCTGGTGGTGACCTCGGCGCGCCCGCCGGCCGAGGTGGGTCCACTCGCCGCTGGAGTCGTGGTGCGGGCTGACCTCACCGACCTGGGCGCTGTACGCGCCCTGGTGGCCGAACACCGACCACAAGTGGTGTTCCACCTTGCGAGCGCAGTCACCGGTTCGCGCTCGCGCGGCGTTGTGCAACCGACGTTCCAAAAGAACCTCGTGTCCACCGTCATGCTCCTCGACGTGCTCACCGAAGACGGTGGTTGCGAACGCTTCGTGCACGCGGGCTCGCTCGAAGAACCCGCACCCGGCGACCTCGCCACGCCGTCATCGCCGTACGCCGCCGCCAAGGTCGCCGCCACGACCTACGTGCGCATGTTCCACGAGCTCTACGGCCTGCCCACTGCGATCGCCCGCATATTCATGGTGTACGGGCCGGGGATCCAGAACGAGACGCGTCTCGTCCCCTACGTCACGCGCGCGCTGTTGCGCGGTGAGTCACCCGCGCTGTCGAGCGGCACACGCGCCGTCGACTGGGTCTATGTCGACGACGTGATCGACGGCCTCCTCCTGCTCGCAACCCAACCCGCCGCGATCGGCCACACCGTCGACCTCGGTACCGGCACGCTCACCACCGTGCGCGACGTGGCCACCCAGCTGCGCCGCCTCACCGGCGCCACCGTCGAGCCGGCCTTCGGTGCGCTCGACACACGTCCCAACGAGCAAGTGCGCCACGCCGACGCCGCCGCGACGCGCACGTTGCTCGGCTGGGCGCCCGCCACCGCGCTCGAGGTCGGGCTCGCGGCAACGGTCGCCTGGTTCCGCACGCACTGAGCATTGCCTGAGCATTGCCTGAGCATTGCCGGCTCTTCAGAGCTGAGGTGGGGGTGGGTGATCCGCGGGTGATGGTGTCGAGGCCCCCATAGTTGGTTGCGACGAAGCAAACCGACTGGAAGGGCCTCGACGGTGTCCGAGCCTACGGCGTGCCGCTGCGCGCGTTCTGATGATGGTTCCTCGTATTCCCGGGTTCCGCAGTTGATGGGCACATGAGGGGTGTTCGGGGCGCGAACATGCTGGTAGACGGGTTGCGGGTGGTCTGACAGGCCCGAGAACGTGGGCACACGACTTTGGGTTGGGTGTTCGTATTCGTTGGGTAGATGCGCGATAGTGTGGGCATGTACCTGCGGTCGACGCAACGGAAGAACCGTGACGGCTCGATCGTCCGCTACGTGCAGTTGGCCCACAACCGTCGGGTGGATGGGGTGACCCAGGCGGAGGTGTTGTTGAACCTCGGCCGCGAAGACCTGCTCGACCCGGACGGTCTGCGGCGGCTGGTTCGTTCGATCAACCGCTACCTCAGCGAACCCGACGCCGGCGATAACGATGTCGTTGTCGGTGACGGGTTGTCGATCGTGTCGTCGCGTCCGTTGGGTGTCGCCTGGCTGCTCGACGGGCTGTGGCATCAGCTCGGTGTCGACACCGCGCTCGCGAAGGTGCTGGGTGGCCGGCGGTTCACGACCGATGTCGAACGGGTGCTGTTCGCGTTGGTCGCGAACCGGGCGATCGACCCCGCGTCGAAGTTGGCTGCGGCGGAGTGGGCGTCGAACGACGTCGCGATCTCCGGGCTGGATGTGATGGATGAGGACCAGGCGTATCGGGCGATGGACCTGCTCGTCGCCGCCGACGCGCAAGCCGAGGTGCAAGAAGCCGTGTTCTTCGCGGTCGCCGACCTGTTGAACCTCGAAGTCGACTTGTTGTTCTTCGACACCACCTCGACCTACTTCGAGACCGAAGACGCGGACGAGTTCCGCCGCCACGGCAAGTCGAAAGACTCACGTCCGGATCTACCGCAGATCGTGATCGGTCTCGCGGTGACCCGTGAGGGGATCCCGGTGCGGTGTTGGGTGTGGCCCGGCAACACCAACGACAACTCGATCCTGCCCGAGGTCAAAGACGGGCTGCGCGGCTGGCGGCTCGGGCGGGTCGTGACTGTCGTCGACCGAGGCTTCTCCTCCGACGCGAACCTCGAGTATCTGCGTCGCGCGGGCGGGCACTGGATCGCGGGCGAGAAGATGCGCGACGGCTCCCCCGACGCCCAAGCCGCCCTGTCCCGCCAAGGCCGCTACCAGACCGTGCGCGACAACCTGCGCGTCAAAGAAGTCCGTCTCGACGACGACACCAACAAGCGGTGGATCGTGTGCCACAACCCGTTCGAAGCCGAACGCGACCAAGCCCAACGCCAGGCGGCGTTAGCCAGGATCGAGGCCGAGCTGGAACGGATCCGTGTCCGTCGCGAACGCGACGCCAAGAAGGCCAAGAAGGCCAAGGGCGACAAGGGCGCTGTGGACGCGCATCGGCTCGCCGAATGCGCGCTCCGCGATCACGTCTCACTCGGCCGCTGGCTGCGCCAAACCGCGACGGGCCGGCTCGTGATCGACCGCGCCAAGGTCGCCGCTGAGGAACGACTCGACGGCAAGTACCTCCTGTCCACCTCCGACCCGCACCTGGCGGCGGAGGATGTCGCGCTCGGCTACAAGAACCTCCTAGAAGCCGAACGAGGGTTCCGGGACCTCAAATCCACCCTCGATCTCCGCCCCGTCTACCACCGCATCGAACCCCGCATCCGCTCTCACGTCCTGCTC
>JAYTFI010000411.1:0-6850 GCA_043734485.1 Acidimicrobiales bacterium
TAGCGGTGCTGCATTTCGAACTGACCCACAACGACCGATCGCAGCCTAAGAGGTCGATGGTACGATTTCGGTCTCAGGCGTGTGCGAACGCGCCCGTTCCGATCCTCGGGTCGGGAGACGGACAGAGGGTCATAGCTCAATTGGTAGAGCACTGGTCTCCAAAACCAGCGGTTGGGGGTTCAAGTCCCTCTGGCCCTGCGATCCCGCCCTCGGCGGCCTCGTGATCTCCATGCGCCTCGGGGTTGTGGTGCTGCGCCGCGCGAGCGGAGTGGGTACGAGAAGTCGTGCACAGCCCAGAAGTCGAAGCAAATCAGCAATGCAGGACCAGTCCTGAATCGAGAGGCGAAGCGTTGAACGAGAGCCCGCAGTGAATAGAGAAACGAAGCGCATGCTGCAGCGACAGGGTGCTGTGGGCGCCGACGGAACACCAGTCCGTCAGCCGCGTAGCGCGCCGGCAGCCAAGCCCAAGGAGGCGCGTACGTCGCCGCGCCAGTACCTCGGCGAGGTACAGGGCGAACTGCGCAAGGTGGCATGGCCGACCCGGGCCGAGGTACGCAACTACACAATCGTCGTGATCGTGACGTTGGCCATCATGACGTTTCTCACGTTTGTGTTCGACTACGGGTTCGCCAAGGCCGTGCTGTTCCTGTTCGACCGCTGATTCACGCTCGACCGCCGTACCCCAAGAATGCTCTCCCGAACCACGAGATGAACGAGCCGATGACCGACGACACCCCCCATTCCGACGATGCACCTGAGACTGTCGATGCCGCCTCGTCGGCGCCGGCGATCGCCGCGGATCCGACTCCGGCCGAAACGGTGGTCGAGGTGCCCCGGGTCGAGAGCCCCTACGACCGGCCCGGAAGCTGGTACGTCATCCACTCGTACGCAGGCTACGAGAACAAGGTGAAGACCAACCTCGAAAGCCGCATCGCATCCATGAACATGGAAGAGCGCATCTTCGAGGTCGTCATCCCCATGGAAGATGTCATCGAGTTCAAAAACGGCAAGAAGGTCGTCGTCCAGAAGAAGGTCTTCCCGGGCTACCTCCTTGCCCGCCTCGACCTCAACGACGACAGCTGGTACGTGGTGCGCAACACGCCGGGTGTCACCGGCTTCGTGGGCAACGGAGCGAAGCCGACGCCACTGTCGCGCAAAGAGGTCGAGAACATCCTGCAGGTCAAAGTCGACGAGACCGGTGCGCCGACCCGTAAGACAAAGCCTCGCCTCGAGTACGAGGTGGGGGAGAGCGTGCGGGTCAAAGAAGGACCCTTCGCCGACTTCACGGGGACCATCGCCGAGATCAACGACATCCAGCTCAAGCTCAAGGTGCTGGTCAACATCTTCGGTCGCGAGACGCCCGTCGAGCTGGATTTCGCGCAGGTCGCGAAGCTGTAACGTTTCCCGTTCGCTTGTCGCCTCCGCGCGTCATGCTGTGATCCTCACAGCGGTACGGTCGGTTGCGCGCCTGCTAGTGAACGCCCTCACCGAGCCGCTCTGATCGAGCTGCCTCGCAAAGCAAGAGAGAACCTGTCGTGGCCAAGAAGCAAGTCGTCACCATCGTGAAGATCCAAATCCCGGCAGGGAAGGCAACGCCCGCGCCGCCTGTCGGTACCGCGCTCGGCCCGCACGGACTCAACATCATGGAGTTCGTGAAGGCGTACAACGCGGCGACGGAATCGCAGGTCGGAACCATCATCCCCGTGGAGATCACGGTCTTCAATGACCGCACGTTCACCTTCAAGCTGAAGACCCCTCCGGCGCCCGTTCTGATCCGAAAGGCGGCGGGCATCGAGAAGGGCGCGGCGAAGGTCGGCAGCGAGATCGTGGGCCAGCTCACGATGGCGCAGGTGGCCACGATCGCCGAGCAGAAGATGCCCGACCTCAACGCCAACGACATCGAAGCGGCCAAGCTCCAGATCATGGGCACCGCTCGTTCGATGGGCGTCAAGATCGTCGACTGAGCTATCGGGCCGTCGGGCTCCGCCTCCGCTGGCGCTTCGGCACCCGGCGGCTGGCGCCTCCCTCCGGGTCGCTCGCCGTCTACGTCGCTCGTCGCTGCGCTTCTCGACTCCTCGCCTGCGCTTCGGACGGCGTGGCGGCATCGGAAACATCAGCTTCGAAGCAGCACTCACAAGACCACCGCAGTACCCGCAGCGCCATCCAAAACAGACCAGCCCACCGGACGACCTCGCCGGCCGGGCGCAACGAAAGGACGAGGGAGCCATCGTGGCGAAGGGAAAGAAGTACCTCAACGCGTCGAAGAAGTTCGACCGTGAGCACCAGCACACCCCGGTCGAAGCACTTGACGTCGTAAAGACGCTGGCGTCGGCGAAGTTCGACGAGACCGTCGAGATCGCCGTGAAGCTCGGGGTCGACCCGCGCAAGGCCGACCAGATCGTGCGCGGCACCGTCGCGCTCCCAGCTGGCACCGGGAAGGTCGTCCGGGTTGCCGTGTTCGCGGCCGGCGACGCGGCGCAGGCCGCCCGTGACGCCGGCGCCGACATCGTCGGCGCCGACGATCTCGTCGAGCGCATCACCGCCGGATTCCTCGACTTCGACCTGGCCATTGCCACACCGGACCTGATGGGCATGGTCGGGCGTCTCGGCCGTCAGCTCGGCCCGCGCGGACTGATGCCGAACCCGAAGACGGGCACCGTGACCACCGATGTGGGGAAGGCCGTCACCGAGTTCAAGGGTGGCCGTGTCGAGTACCGCACCGATAAGTTCGGCAACATCCATGTGCCGATCGGCAAGGCCAGCTTCGATCGCGAGAAGCTCACGACCAACTTCCGGGCCGTCATCGATGAGCTGAACCGGGTCAAGCCGGCCGCGGCCAAGGGCAAGTACGTCCGCACCATCACCGTCGCCTCGACCATGGGCCCCGGCGTCAAGGTCGATCCGAGCCGCCTGAAGGACGACGACGCGGTCTGACCGTGTAACTTTGCGGGCCGCTGTACACAACTGAATATCTGCGCTGCAGACATCCGGTGCCGAAGTCCCCGCATGCGGGGAGGGTTCGGCCGAAAGGTTCCTCCTGATGGAACCGCCCGACGAGGCGAAATCCTGGCTTCTCTCGAGGCTCCGGGCGTTCGTGCGTCGACATCGATGCCGGGCGCCCGTTTGCTTTTTGAAACACCGTGCATGACGTCGTATCAATCCGATGCGACACGAGCAACTTGAGAGGAGGAAACACATGGACAACCCCAATGCCGACAAGGTCGAAACGGTTGCGGAAATCAAGGCGCTGTTCGACGGCTCCGACGCAGCCATCCTGACCGAGTACCGCGGCATGCGGGTCGCGCACCTGCGCGATCTGCGGCGTTCACTGCGCAGCGTCGGCGGTGAGTACCGGGTCTTCAAGAACACGCTGGTGCGCATCGCCGCCGACAGCGTCGGGGCGACCGAGCTCGAGCCGCTGCTGCATGGCCCGACCGCGGTGGCGTTCGTCAAGGGTGATGCCGTCGAGGTCGCCAAGGCGATTCGCGAGTTCGCCAAGACCAACCCCAACCTGATCGTGAAGGGCGGACTGCTCGGCACGAAAGTGCTGACCGCGGCCCAGGCATCGGCCCTCGCCGACATGCCGCCGAAGAAGCAGGTGCTGGCCGAGATCGCCGGTCTCTTCGCGGCCCCGCTGTCCCAGTTCGCCAGCCTGCTGGCGGCACCCCCACGCGACATCGCTTACGCGATCAACGCGCTCATCGAGAAGAACGGCGGCGATCAGGCCGAAGCGGCCTGATCTTCGTTCGCCTCACCAACCACACCCCGTAGATCACACAAGAACAGAAAGCAGAGAACCTCATGGCATCCGTGCAAGAGATCCTCGACAGCATCGCCGGCATGACCGTGCTCGAGCTTGTCGAATTGAAGAAGGCGTTCGAAGAGCGCTTCGACGTCACCGCTGCCGCCCCGGCAATGATGATGGCTGCCGGCCCCGCGGCCGAGGCCGCGCCTGCAGTCGAGGAGCAGGACGAGTTCGACGTCATGCTGCTCGAGGCCGGCGCCCAGAAGATCGGCGTCATCAAGGTCGTCCGTGAGCTCACCAAGCTCGGCCTCAAAGAGGCCAAGGATCTCGTCGACGGCGCGCCGTCGAAGGTCCTCGAGAAGGCTTCGAAGGACGACGCCAACAAGGCGCTCGCCAGCCTCCTCGACGCCGGCGCCAAGGCCGAGTTGAAGTAATCCAGCCCCTTTGAGGGTCGGAGGGCCGGGTCCGTGCGACCCGGCCTTTTCGCGTCGGAAACCGAAACGCTGAGCGAAAGGCTTGACCGCAGGCCGCTCGTACCGTACCGTTTCGCCAACTCGCACAGGCCCTCCTGGGTCTGGGTCCGCATGCGATTGCGTGTTTGCCGAGCCTGGCTACCGGTGGTAGCCTCCCACGTACCGTGCGCGTCCTGTCCCGTCAGCAGCTTCAGTTGTTGGTGACACGCGCCCACGCTCGCCCCCACCGTGCCTGCGACGAGGCCCTTCTCGTCAAAACGTTGATTCGCGTCGCTCTGCACCCCAACCATCACGAGGAGTGAGGACTCTTGTCCACCAAACCGTCCCGTGACCGTTTTTCCTTCGCAAACCTCGATGAGGTTCTGCCCCTACCGGACCTGATCTCGGTCCAGAAGTCCTCGTTCCAGGGTTTCCTCGACGAAGGTCTCAAGGAGACGTTCAACGACATCAGCCCGATCGAGGACTTCACCGGTCAGCTCCGGCTCGAATTGGAGTTCGACCCGAACGACATCGACCTGCGGCCACCGCCCAAGTTCAGCGTCGAGGAGTGCAAGGAGAAGGATATGACCTTCTCTGCCCCCATCTTCGTGCGCGCCCGCTTCATGAACGCCGGCACCGGCGAGATCAAGGAGCAGACGGTCTTCATGGGGGACTTCCCGATGATGACCGACAAGGGAACCTTCATCATCAACGGCACCGAGCGCGTCGTCGTCTCGCAGCTCGTCCGTTCGCCCGGCGTCATCTTCGCCCCGGGCCGTGATGCCAAGACCCTCGTCACCGGCACGATCCACCCGTACCGCGGCGAGTGGATCGAGTTCGACGTCGAGCAGAAGCCCGGCAAGGACGTCACCGCCGGCGCCCGTGTCGCCCGCAAGCGCCGCCTGTCGATGTTCGTCATTCTGCGCGCCCTCGGCTTCCACGAGGAGGCCCACCCCGGCTTCCTCGACCGCTTCGTCGGCCACTTCAACTTCCTCGAAGCGCAGTGGGAGAAGGAGCAGGGTCTCTTCAGTACCCGTGAAGAGAGCCTCATCGAGATCTACAAGAAGGCCCGCCCCGGCGAGCCGCCGTCGATCGAGTCGGCCCGCGCCTACTTCGAGAACGCGTTCTTCAACCCGAAGCGCTATGACCTCACAAAGGTCGGCCGCTACAAGCTGAACCGCAAGCTCGGCACCGAGATCGAGCGCATCCGCGACCTCTTCGACATCGACATCGCCGTCCCCGTCGAGGGCCACGAAGTGCTCACCCCGGCCGAGATCCTGGCGTCGTGCACCTACCTGCTGAACCTGGCGGACTCCAAAGAGGGCTACCGCCTTGACGACCAGGACCACTTCGCCAACCGCCGCATCCGCTCCGTCGGCGAGCTGATCCAGAACCAGGTCCGTGTCGGCCTCAGCCGCATGGAGCGCGTCGTGCGGGAGCGCATGACGACCCAGGACGTCGAGGCCATCACGCCGCAAACGCTGATCAACATCCGTCCGGTGGTCGCGGCGATCAAGGAGTTCTTCGGAACCTCGCAGCTGTCGCAGTTCATGGACCAGGTGAACCCGCTGTCCGGCCTCACCCACAAGCGCCGCCTCTCGGCCCTCGGCCCGGGCGGTCTGTCGCGTGAGCGCGCCGGCTTCGAAGTGCGAGACGTGCACTCCAGCCACTACGGCCGCATGTGCCCGATCGAGACGCCGGAAGGCCCGAACATCGGCCTGATCGGCAACCTCGCGAGCTATGCCAGGGTCAATGATTACGGGTTCATCGAGACTCCATACCGCAAGGTCGTCAACGGCCGGGTCACGGCCGAGATCGTGTATCTCAGCGCCGACGCCGAGGAGCAGTTCGTCATCGCACAGGCCAATGCCGTGCTCGACGACAACGGCAACTTCACCGATGCCCGCGTGCTCGTCCGCCGTGCCCCGCAGGGTGCGAGCTTCCGGGTCGGCGCCGGCGGTGCGAAGAGCTACAGCTCGACCAACGAGGTGGACTACGTGCCGCCCACCGAGGTCGATCTCATGGACGTGTCGCCGAAGCAGATCGTCTCGGTCGCCACCGCGCTCATCCCGTTCCTCGAGCACGACGACGCCAACCGCGCCCTCATGGGAGCGAACATGCAGCGCCAGGCCGTGCCGTTGGTGCGAGCCGAAGCGCCTTACGTCGGCACCGGCATCGAGGCCCGCGCCGCCCGTGACGCGGGCGACGTCGTGCTGGCCGAGGGCGACGGGGTCGTCGTCGAGGTGAGCGGCGAGCACGTCACCGTGCAGTACGACGACGCCAAGCTCGGCAAGAAGATCTATCGCCTGGCCAAGTTCCGCCGGTCGAATCAGAACACCTGCATGAACCAGCGGATCAAGGTCGACGAGGGCGATCGGGTCCAGGGCAACAAGGACGGCGCCTTCAAGGCGACCGTGCTGGCCGACGGACCGTCGACCGACATGGGCGAGCTTGCGCTCGGCAAGAACCTGCTCGTCGCGTTCATGCCGTGGGAGGGCTACAACTTCGAGGACGCCATCATCCTCAACGAGCGCATCGTCAAGGACGACGTGCTCACCTCGATCCACATCGAGGAGCACGAGGTCGACGCCCGTGACACGAAGCTCGGTGCCGAAGAGATCACGCGGGACATTCCGAACCTCTCCGAGGAGAT
>JAYTFI010000412.1:0-1642 GCA_043734485.1 Acidimicrobiales bacterium
AGCACCTCTTCGGTGTGCTGCGCGAGCTCGGGCATGGCGCGCAGCTCGCCGAGCGCCTCACCGCCGAATTGCACCGGCGAGGCCGGTGAGAGGAAATGCGACCCGTCGTTGGCCGTCACGTCCGAGAAGAACCCGGCTTCGAACGCCTGGCGGTCGGCGGCCACCTCGACCGTGGTCTGTGCCGCCGACCAGACCGCATCGAGCGTCTCCAGCTGCTCGCGCCAGTACCGGAGTGGGTGCGACCCGAACACCTTGTCGAGGATCTTGACGAGCTCGGCCGAGTTGTTGGTGCGGACATCGATGTTCGCGAAGCGCGGATCGTCGATGAGCTCGGCAACGCCGACGTGGTTGCAGAAATCGGCCCAGTGACGGTCGGCCTGCAAAAGATTGAAGAACAGCCACCGGTCGTCGCTCGTGCGGTACGTGTTGACCAGTGGGTTCGGCGGACTGAGTCGTGGCGTGCGCCGCGTGTCGGGGTCGATGCCGACCAGCGCCGCGCCGACGGTTTGCGACATCAGCCAGATGCCCATGTGGAACAGCGCGATGTCAACTTGGGTGCCTTCGCCGGTGCGCTCGCGTTGGAACAGTCCGGCCGCGATGCCGGCCGCGAGCGCGAGCGCACCGGTGAGGTCTCCGACCGACCCGGGCATCTCTGCCGGATCGGCGGACGTGTAGTCGGTGAGGCGGTGCATGAGACCGGCGCGAGCCCACGCGGCGGCGCCGTCGAAGCCGGGCATGTTCGCATCCGGACCACGGAACCCGTAGCCGCTGCTGCGGGCGAACACGATCTTCGGATTGATCTTCCGAAGCGATTCGTAGTCGATCTGGAGCCGATCGAGGGCGTCCGTCATGAAGCTGGTGAGGAACACGTCGGCTGACTCGACGAGACGGTAGATCAGCGCTCGCCCCTCGTCGGTGGCGAGATCGACCCCGACGCTGCGCTTGCCGCGGTTGGGCAGCTCCAGCATGGGGTTCGGACGTCCCGGATCGATGTAGCCGCTGCGCAACGCGCGGTACGGGTCGCCGTAGACCGGATGCTCGATCTTGAGCACGTCGGCGCCCCAGTCGGCCAGGATCGCACCGGCCGTAGGTGCGCTCACGTAGCCCGCGACCTCGATCACGCGCACACCGTTCATTACGTTGTACAAGCGAACCTCCCCACGGGCCCCCGCCCAGATTTGGGCATACGCCTAACGTACTGTGACGAACGCCTGGCGTCAAACGCTTGGTCGGGTGGATCCGCTCACGTGCCGTCCGGAGCGTTCGGCGGTCGCTCGATCGATGTCGTGCCGATCTTGGCCGGCTTGGTGATCACCATGACCTCGAAGTCATCGGAGTAGCCGATCTCGTTGTGCGCGAATCCCGGTGGGATGTTCAGGCACGAGCCCGGGACGATCCGCACGAGGCGCCCGTCTTCGAGCGCGAGGTCCTCCCAGCCGCGCAGGCACACGACGACCTGGAGCTCGCATGTGTGGTAGTGCCACCCCGTCGTCATCTGCTCACGGTCGCGGGCGTGCACGAGCTTCATGCCGTAGTCGCCGTTCGTCGCCGTGTCGATGCCGAGGTCGCGGACGTCGAAGAACGCACGGTGGCCGTCCTGGACGAACACCTCTGGGCCGTCGTGGCTGAGGGAGGGCTGGTA
>JAYTFI010000413.1:0-2291 GCA_043734485.1 Acidimicrobiales bacterium
CTATACGACGAGCCGGCCCGGGTCGAATTCGTCGAGCGCCTGCGGGCGGAGATGAAGTTCGACTCCATCGACGCGCTCGTCGCGCAGATGCGAGCCGACGTAGAGAAGGCCCGGACGGTCCTCGGGCTGCGTTAGACGGGTCCGGGGGCTCAGGTGTGCGCTGCGATGCGCCGATAGTCTCTGTGTGACCGCCACCGTCACCCGTTTCGACGCACGGGCTGCCAGCATCCCCGCACTCACCGCGGGTCGCAGCCGCCGCGGGATGGTGTCGGTTGTGCTCGACGCCGCTGGGTCGGTCCTGGCCGTGCTCGGTCTTGTCTGGTTCGCCCGCAAAGGCCTGTTCCGCCCCCCGAACAGCTACGACGAGGGCATCCTTCTCAGCAACGCGCATGCGCTTCTCCGCGGCAAGGCCCTCTACCGCGACGTCTATGCCAACTACCCGCCCGGCGCCTTCTGGCTCGTCGCACTGGCGATAAAGGCAGTGGGTAGCTCGTACACGGTGCTGCGTCTGCTCGGTCTCGCCGTCCACGTGGGTATTGCCGGGCTTTCCGGGCGCCTCGCCGGTCGAATCGTCGGACGCCGCTTCTCACTGTTGGCCGCGGGGTTCTCGCTCGTCTGGTCCATCCGCCTGCTGGCTATCCCGTTTGCCTGGATGCTTGCGCTGCTCGTGCTGTTGGCGGCGGTGGACCGGGGCCTCGCGTGGCAGGGTCAGTGGACTCCGATGCGCCTCCGCGTGGTCGGCGCGCTCGGCGGCCTAGTCGGCTGCTTCCGCCACGACCTTTTTCTGTACTGCGTGCTCGTCGGCTTCGTTGCTGCAGCTGCCTCGATGGCGATGCTGCTCCATCGCAACCCCGAGTGGAGGCCGAACTTTCGTCAGTGGGCAGCGTTCGCGAGCGGCACGGTGATTGTGCTGCTGCTCGTCTGGGCCCCGACGATCGCCGCGGCAGGGTGGTCGAACGTCATCCACGATCTCTACCTGGACCAGGTGAAGTACGTCCTGCCGGGCCGCAACCTCCCGCTGATCCCGCTGCTCCCGGTGGTCCGTGACTCCTGGAACCTGGTCGCCGTGCCGACGTTCCTGGCCGATTCCTTCCCGGCTGCCGTCATCTTGACCCTTGCCGCCCCGGCCGTCGGGGCGCTTGCGCTGCTCGGTCGCCATCGCCACGGCCGCATCGCCGGGCAGGCAGCGCTCCTGCGCCGCGAGGGCATCCGACTGGCACCGACCACACCCGTCGCCGCGCCGGCTGTTCCGGGAGCAAACGGGTGGCAATCGTGGGACGAGATCGAAGCAGCCATTCCCTCGACGCCTCGACCGGCCGCCCCCGTGGCGAGCGGCCCGGACGCCGGCACGCGCCGGAGGGTCGCCCTTGCGGTGACTACGGCCTTGTCGATGACGATGATCCCGCAACTGCTCCAGCGCACCGACGGAACCCACGCATTGTTCGCTGTGACCCCCGCCCTCCTGCTGGCAGCAGCGTTCATCGAACGCCTGGCGCGCGGGCACGTCTACTCGGGACGGCTCCTGGGAATCATGCTCCTCGCGCTGTCGATCATCCCGATCGAGCTCGATCTCAGTGCCGCCGTCAACGCCAAGACGTTCCACTCGGGCGCGCTCGGCGGCCGCTTCGGCAACACCGAGGAGTCGACCAATGCGCGCGCCGTCGCCAGGGTTGCCGCTGTCGAGTTCCTGCGCACGAACGCACCGGTGGGAACGGCCGTGTACAGCGGCTGCACGTCGCATCGCCACGCTTGGGCTAACGAGCTTGACCTGTACTTCCTCTCCGACCGGGTCGGGGGAACGAAATACCTCCAGTTCGATCCGGGGATGCAGAACACCGAACGCGTCCAGCGTCGGATGGCCGCAGATCTAGAGGCCAACAGCGTGCGCGCCGTCGTGCTTGCGGACTGTGCCAGGGTGCTCGAAGCCAATACGTCCGCGAACGCGGGTTCGGGCTTCCTCGACACGTGGTTGGCCGAGCACTACACCGTCGTACGGTCAATTGCGGGTTACCAGTTCCTGATCCGGAAGTGACTGCGAAATCGGGCTTCCCTGCTAGCCTTGCCGGGTCCCCCAGGCAGCTACGGCGCGCTCCAGCTTTACTGTGCGCGCATGTGCCTTCCTGACGGGTGTCCTCTACCAGAAGAGAGCTTCTAGGAACCATGCCCGACAAGGCTGCAACTATCACCACCCACCGTCTCCACGAGACGGACACCGGTTCGCCGGAAGTGCAGATCGCCATCCTCACGGAGCGCATCAACCACCTCAACGATCACCTGAAGATGCACAAGGG
>JAYTFI010000414.1:0-1835 GCA_043734485.1 Acidimicrobiales bacterium
TCACGGTCGCCGACGAGGTAGGCGAAGTTGACCATCTGGTGGGCGGCCTGGTTGTCCTTGGCGAAGTCACGGCCCGACAGCAGCTGGCGGAAGTACAGACGATCGTTCATGCCCCGATCGTAGAAGCCGCCGTCAGGAACGCGAGCGCATCAGTTTAAGCAGCCGGTCCGGATACGACGTGTAGATGCCGTCAACGCCGAGGTCGAGCAGCTGCTTCATGTCGGCCGGGTCGTTCACGACCCACGTGAGGATGGCGACGCCATGCGCGTGTGCGAACGCCAGCGACGCCTTGTCGACGAGCGCGCGCCCACCGATGCGGTAGGGCGGCTGGTCAACGGCGACGGCCGACACGAAGTCCTTTGCGTTCGACGCGCGCGCTGCCTGGGAGGCATAGACGTCGACCATCGTGGCACTCGTGTTGACGTCGGGACACACCTTGCGGAATGCGAGGATCTGCGCGTCGCTGTTCGAACCGACGAACACGTCGGAATGCCGATCGTATGCGCGCAGAAGATTGCAGACAGGGGTAACCATCGCCATCGACTCGTTCTTGAGATCCAGCGAGAGCAGGACCTTCGGGAACCGCTTGAGGATCTCTTCGAGCGTTGGTATGCGCACGTTCTTTCCCCGGAACGGGTGTGAAGTCGCTGTTCCGAACGACCAGCCGGCGTCGAGCTTCTGCAGCTCAGCAACGGTCATGGCCGAGACCGAGCCGGGCTGTCCGGTGGTGCGCTTGGTGCTGCTGTCGTGGATGGCCATGAGGACACCGTCCTTGCTGAGCTGCAGGTCGACATCGACCACGTCAGCTCCCGCAGCCATGGTCTTCTCGTAGGCCAGCATCGTGTCTTCCGGGTACTGGCCGTCGCCCCCGCCGTGCGGGATGACGAGGGTGTGCCCGATGCGGAACGGATTGGCGGGCGGCTTCGACGCAGCAGCGCCGCTCGGGACCTGAGTGGCTACACCGATCGTGGCTACCACGACCGACAGCAAGGCGGAGGCGAGCACCGCATGGCAGATCCTCCGTCGAGCGATGCTGAGCATCGGCCGAGCATACGGCCGGTTCTGCTTTGCGCCCGCCGGCGAGAACTGCTGGCGGGCGGTTTCGATCGGGATCATCCGACCATCGTGAGCGAACCCGTCTCGGCAAGCTATGCGCGCTGATGAACTCGGGTGCCGCCGGTGTAGGGTCCGTTCATGCCCAGCGATGCAGTTCTCAAGACGATGAACACGATTCACCGAACACTGCTGAAGCTCTCCGGCGGCAAGGTCGGCTGGAACGCCGGCGGGATGAAGGTGCTGGATCTGACGACCATCGGCCGCAAAAGCGGGACGGCCAGGAGCGTGATGCTCACATCGCCCGTGCAGGTAGGTCCGGCGTTCGTGGTCGTCGCGTCGCGCGGTGGCGACGATCGGCATCCGGCCTGGTTCCTCAACCTGCAAGCTGATCCGACCGTGAAGGTGGCCATGAAGGGCGCCTCGGCGGTGACGATGCACGCCCGGGTGGCGACGGAGGCCGAGCGCGCCGACCTTTGGCCGAAGGTCGTCGCCGTTGGGAAGAACTACGCCGG
Source organism: Acidimicrobiales bacterium (assembly GCA_043734485.1). Taxonomy (GTDB): domain Bacteria; phylum Actinomycetota; class Acidimicrobiia; order Acidimicrobiales; family JANYDT01; genus JAYUDQ01. Next base: position 1,569 of record JAYTFI010000414.1, read on the forward strand.
GTACCAGCGCAAGACGCAGCGCGAGATCCCGCTCGTGCTTCTCGAGCCGGTGAAGGCCCCCGGCTGAGCCGTCCGATTCCCGCTGGTCGTGACCAAAACGCGGTGCGCGGCTGCTGGGTGGCGACCGGCGAGCGGTCCTGAACTCTGTTTCCGCTCGGTTGCATCCGGCCGGATTTGGGTGCGGCTCCCGTGGAGTGACGTGGCCGTGGCCGTTGACCGAGAGTTCCCCGGTCGGTACCGGGCGAGCGCGGCGGATCGGCACGAGCC
>JAYTFI010000415.1:0-9060 GCA_043734485.1 Acidimicrobiales bacterium
TTCTTCACCGTGGCTCGGGAAGCAGAAGCGACACGCCGTGCCGGTGCGGTCGTCTTGCGGGTGGGCGGCTTGGCAGTGGGCATGGGCGCACGTTACCGACCGGCCCGCGGTCGCCGCGCCGGTAGCGTGCCGGTGTGAGGTTCGATCTCTCCTCCCCGCCTTCGCTTCTCGACGCGTTCATCAGGACAAGAGCATCACTGGATCCGAATGCGGCTGATTCGGTCATCGCGTTCCGGGGCCATCTCTACGGGGTCGTCCCGAAGGCCGGGACGCGTCATCTCCTTTGCATCGAGGGCTACAGCGTCGGGCGGGCCGTGGCGACGGCGACGGGCTACGACCTCCTGACACGAGAGATGGCGGTATACCGGCACCCGCTCGACGGTCCGATCGCCGACTCGTTCGTGAACCCGTACCGCTTGCAGAGCCAGGCTGTGCACCACCTCTGGAACGACCCGGTGAACCGGTCGTTCACCGCTGATGCGCTGGTCGCCGATCGGGTCGGTGACTCGGTCCACTTCGCGACGAACGACTTCATCCTCGAGGCACACCCGCTTCCGCCAGCGAAGTTTCCGAGCGCTTCGACCGGCGGATTCTTCGAGAGCATCGATCTCGCCCGCTACTCGACCACCGTCGATGCCCTCGAGACAGATACCCCGAGCGCAACATGCACGTTCTCGTGCGTACGCCACGAACCCTGGCTGCCCTGGATGCAAATGGGCGAGCAGCCGGGCCACCTCGTCGCCCACATCGGCGGCGCCAAGCTGGCCGGCGGCTACAGCGCACTACCCGAATCCATCAAAGCGCACGTCGAGGCGAACCGCCCCGAGTTCGCCTTCGCCCCTCGCACGTTCGTCACCCCGAACGAGACGAGCTGGACCCTGTATGCGAAAGAACATATGCGCGCTGATGCTCAGCGCGCATAGTATGCACTGAGCGCCCGCACGAAGAGTTCGGCGTCGTGCGCTCCGCACAGCTCGCGGGCCGAGTGCATCGACAGCATGGCGCAGCCGACATCGATCGTCGTGATGCCGAGGCGGGTCGCAGTGATCGGCCCGATGGTCGAGCCACAGGGTTGCGAGTTGCGGGACACGAACGTCTGCATGGGCACCTCGGCACGGGCACAGGCGTCGGCGAAGATCTCGGCGGAGACGGCATCGGTCGCATAGCGCTGGTTCACGTTGACCTTGAGGACCGGGCCCTTGTTGGGCAGCGGCCGGTGCTGTGGCTCGTGGCGGTCGGCGTAGTTCGGGTGGACCGCATGGGCCATGTCGGATGAGAGGCACGACGACACGGCCAGGGCGCGGGCACGGTCGTCGGTCCCGAGACCGAGTCCGTGGAGGACCCGTTCGATGACCGTCTCCAGAAGCGGACCGGCTGCGCCGCTGGTCGACGCGGAACCCACTTCTTCGTGGTCGAACAGGGCGATCATCGGTATCGACGGTGCATGGCTCGACGCGGCCATCACGAGCGCGGTCACTGCGGCCCAAGACGAGAACAGGTTGTCGATGCGGGCCGCGGCGAGCAGCTCCTCGTCGAGCCCCAGGAGCGCCGGAGGCGTGAGGTCGTGGAGCATCACGTCCCAGGACGCGATCTCCTCGGCCTCGCACTCGGCCAGTCCTGCGAGGAAACGACCGAACGTGCCGGGATCTGCTTCACCGAGCCCGATGATCGGTGCCAGGTGGATCTGCTTGTCCAACACGAGCCCCTTCTCGTTCACCTCCCGGTCGAGGTGGATGGCGAGTTGAGCGACCCGGGCAAGTGGCCGATCCACTCGGACGAGGCGGGTCTCGCCACCTCGCAGCAGAACCCGTCCGGAAAGGCCGAGGTCACGGTCTAGCCAGGAATTGGCCAGCGCGCCGCCGTAGATCTCGACGCCGAGCTGCCGCCATCCGGCCGACGACGTGTCGGGGTGTGGCTTCACCCGGAGGTTCGGCGAATCCGTATGCGCGCCGATGATCCGTAGACCGCGCTCGGCCGGAGCGGGATCGTCGGCCACCCAGGCGATGAGGGCCCCACCCCGGGTCACGTAGCGGCGGCCCGAAACCGACGCCGCCGACCACGAGGCCCGCTCGTCCAGCGGGGTGAACCCCGCTGCGGCAAGCCTCGCTTCGGCATTGACAACGGCGTGATACGGCGAGGGGGAGGAGCCGAGGTAGGCGAGCAGATCATCAAGCGGCGGCGGCATGACATGCAGTTGACCACGCCGTCCCCGGGTAGGGTCGCCTCCTTGACCGACCACGCGACCGTTCCCTCACCGCAGCCGCAAGGAGTTCGGTCTACCGGCAGGCTCCGGCCGGGTGTCGCTGCTGATCACTGCGTTCTTCCTCGGGCTCACGCTGGCAGCTCTTCTACGGCCCGCTCTCCGACCGCTTCGGGCGGCGTCGGCCGTTGCTTTGTCGCCACGGTGCCGAGCAGAGCGTGACCGCGCCGGCAGACGGGATGCGCGACGAATACGCGCGGCATCCCCGTGGTGCCGCCGGTTGGTACATGGATCACGGCGCCACCTATCGGAACCCGCACGAAGACGCAGTGGCAGCAATGGTCACGCTCGCCGTCCGGGAACAGCCGGACTGGTTCGCCCGTGGACGCATCCTCGATCTCGCGTGCGGCAGCGGCGAGGTGACGCTCGCTTTGCGAGATGCCGGGGTCGACGCTTCGCGCATCGATGCTGCCGACCCGTTCACCAGTACCGCGTACCTAGATCGAACGGGCGTGGTCGCCGAGCCGTGGTCCTTCGCCGACATTGCGCAGGGTGTCTCCGACGATCGGCAATGGAGAACGGTGGTTTGCTCATACGGTCTTCACCTCTGCGAGCCGTCATGGCTCGCAACGGTCTGCATGCAGCTAGCTATCGCGGCTGAGAACCTCGTGGTGATCACGCCGCACAAACGGCCGGCGATCGAGCCCGGGTGGGGTTGGACGGCCGCGGGTGAGCATCGTGACCCTGTCTGGCGGGTGCGGCTGCGCTGCTACTCGTCCTCATCCTCACCGTCGTCGTCGTAGACGAGGGGGCGAGACCGTATCCTTGGCTGCGGTTATGAGCTTCCTCGACGCACTGCACGGCCGACCCCTCGTCGCGGACGGGGCGATGGGCACCATGATCAACGCCGGCGGCGTCGGTTTCGAGCGCAGCTTCGAAGCGCTGAACCTGGTGCGCGGTGAGCTCATCGCCGACATCCATCGCGCGTTCGTGGCCGCCGGCGCTGACATCATCGAGACCAACACGTTCGCCGCGACAGAGATCCACCTCGAGCGCTGGGGCGTAGCGAGTCAAGCCGCGGACATCAACGCCGCCGCCGTTCGACTGGCCCAGAGTGCCGCTTCCGGAGCCGACCGGAGGGTGTTCGTGGCTGGCTCGGTCGGGCCCACCGGGTCACGTCTATCGCCAGTCGGTCCACTGGGCATGGACGATGCGCACCATGCGTTCGCGGCCCAGGTCGCCACGCTTGCAGAGGCCGGCGTCGACCTCCTGGTGCTGGAGACGTTCGCCGATCTCTTCGAACTCGAGATAGCCGTCGCCGCCGCGCGATCCGTATGCGCGCTTCCGATCGTGGCATCGATGACGTTCAATCGCGAAGTGCGAACAACCTCGGATGTCGTCCCCGAAGACGCGGCCGTGCGGCTACGAGCGATCGGCGTGGACGTTATCGGCGCGAACTGCTCGACCGGGCCCCGCGGTGTGTTCGAGGTCCTCTCGCACTACCGGGAGGCGCTGCCTTCCGAGCCGGGCCTCGTGCTGGCAGCGCTTCCCAACGCCGGCTATCCCGAGAGCCGCGGCGCCCGGCTCTTCTTCCCGGCGCCGCCGGACTACTTCGAGGAGTACACCCAGAAGTTCCTGGCCGTCGGCGCGCGCATCATCGGCGGGTGCTGCGGAACGACACCGGACCACATCGTCGGTGTCCGAAGAGCGGTCGACGCCTACATCGCCGACCCGCGTTCGGCGTTGCGCCCGCCCGCCACGGTTCGGGTTCCGAGACGGCGGGTGTCGGACAGCGACGGTGCCGAGGGTCACGAAGCACCCCGCACGACGCAACTGGCAGAGTCGTTGGCGGCCGGCCGCTTCGTAACCACGGTTGAGATGGAGCCACCGAAGGGAATCGACACGTCCGCGCTCGAGGCGAACGCAATGCGCCTGCGCGAGGCCGGGGCCACGATGCTCAACATCTCCGACACGCCGATGGCTCGCATGCGCATGACCGGACTGGCGGCCGCCGTGAAGGTACAGCGGGCCACCGGACTCGAGACCGTCCTGCACTTCCCGGTGCGCGGCCGCAACCTCCTGCGCGTCCAAGGCGACCTCCTCGCCGCGCACGCCCTGGACGCCCGCAACCTGTTCGTGACGATGGGCGACCTCGCCAGCATCGGCGACTATCCGCAGGCATTCGACCATCACGACATCGTGCCCACCGGCCTCGTGCGCCTCATCAAGCAGAAGTTCAACCAGGGCTCCGACAGCGCAAGCACGTCCATCGGGCAGCCCTGCTCGTTCGTGGTCGGTGTCGCTGTCAACCTGACCGCCGCCGACGTCGAGGCGGAAGCCAAGCTCTTGAAGCGCAAGATCGACTTCGGCGCCGACTTCGCGCTCACCCAGCCGGTGTTCGAGCCGAGCGCGGCGCTCGCGTTCATCGGCCACTACGAGCGCACGTACGGTCCGCTCATGCTCCCGCTGCTTCTGGGTGTCCTGCCGCTGGCGTCGGTCCGCCATGCCGTGTTCCTGCGCAACGAGGTGCCCGGGATGAGCGTGCCCGAGGCGCTCGTGCAGCGGATGGGCCGCGCCGGTGAACTCGGCCGCGCGGAAGGTCGGCGCATCGCGTCGGAGATGCTGGCGGCGCTGCGCGACCGCGTGCAGGGTGCGTACTTCATCCCGTCGTTCAAGCGTTATGACGTGATCGCGTCGCTTATCGAGGAGCACCGGGCGTAGGCCCGCTCCGGAGGCCCTGGTCGGCACGCGAACCACTTCTGTTTACACAACGCTTTCAACATCACCTGCGCGGGTGGCCTCGTCACGCAATGTGCTATCAATAGCACTATGACGTCAGTAGGGGTGCGCGAGCTCCGGCAGCGCGCAAGTGAGCTCCTGCGGCTGGTGGAGCGCGGCGAGACAATTGAGATCACGGATCGGGGCCGACCGGTGGCGCAGCTCGCGCCTCTTCCAAATGGCAGCCCGCTCGAACGTCTGCGCGCCACCGGTGAGATCGATGCGGCGTCCGCGGACTTCACTGATCTGCCCGCGCCGATTGCCCTGCAGCGAGGGAACGAGTCTCCGTCTCAGGTGCTCGCCCGCCTGCGTCGGGACGAGCGCTGAGCCATGGCGGTGTACCTGGACTCGTCCGCGATCGTGAAGCTGGCCGTGCTCGAACCCGAGTCCGAAGCGCTCCGACGCCACCTTCGCCGCCGACGACCGCTGGTGTCGAGCGCGCTGGCCCGCACCGAAGTTCTCCGGGCGCTGCTTCCGGAAGGCGACGAGGCCATCGCCGTGGGCCGACGGGTGCTGGCCAGTCTGGACATCGTTCGCCTGAACGACCGCGTCCTGGATCTTGCCGCAACCCTGCTCCCAACGACGCTGCGCCCGCTCGACGCCATCCATCTGGCAACCGCGGCGCGCCTGGGAAGCGATCTCGCCGAGATCGTCACCTACGACGACCGGATGGCGGATGCGGCGCGGGCACTTGGCCATCGGGTGTCGGCGCCGGCGTAGCGCAACGACGTCCCGGCATTCGATTCGACCGTCGGACAGTTGGCTGAACGAGAAGCGTGCTGACCCAGAAGGCAGACCGTCGAAGCCAACGGCGCGGTAGCAAAGTTGACATTCGCGAAAGCCGAACCCGCCGCAAGACACGGCGACCCGCGGACGGCACCGTTCCGACCCCCTACCGGCGCGGTCCTGGTCGTTCGGCGCCGCATGCCAAGCAGTCGGCGAGGAGCCCGAGCGCGACCGAAACGTGGAGCGTGCGACAACGAGGTCATAGACTGACGATCTACTTTCTGTAGACTCGACTCATGAGCACAACGACGATCCGGGTTGACGTTGAGACGCACGCGCAGCTGGTCGAACTGAGTTCGGCTCGCGGCATGTCGATCATGGACACGGTCCGCGATGCGACAGAGGCGCTGCGACGCCAGCGTTTCGCTCAACAGGTTGCAGGGGAGTTCGCCGCGTTGCGGTCGAACCCGTCGGCTTGGGCTGACTACCTACGGGACGCAGTCGCCACCGAGGTCGCCGATGGCATCCGTTGACGATCTCTGGGTCGTCGACTTCGGCACGCCCTATCCAGGCGAACCTGCGAACCATCGGCCGGCACTGGTGCTCGGTCCGCCCGATTCTTTCGGGACCGACGTCCCCTTCATCTTCCTCTGCCCACTGACCTCAACACCGCGAGGCCTGGGTGTGCACGTCGAAGTGGAAGCGACCGAATCCAACGGACTTGACGAGACCAGCTATGTGCAGTGCGAACTGCTTCGATCGGTCAATCGCCGCCGACTCCGCTTCCGTCTCGGAGCGATCGATCTGGAAACCCATCGTCGCGTCGAACTCGTCATCAAAACGCTGCTCAACCACTGACCAGAGTCAACTCATCCCACAGGCCATCCTTGCTCAGCAACGCCGGATCAGCGCACGGACCCGTGCAGCCTTGAGAAGTCCGGTCACGTCCGCGACATCTGAGGTGAGTACGACGTCACCATTCCCGGCGAGCAGCGCGACATGCGCATCCACGACGTCGCTCGTGCGTGCCTTGGCGCAGAGCCCGCCAACCGCGCGTGACACAGACGCATCGAGCGGCCGTTCATCGACCCCGACCAGCATCCGGGCGAGCAACGCCTGCTTCGGGCCGCCCGCCCGCCACGCTTGCGCCACACAGCCGGACGACGTGACGGCCTGATCGCCACGACGTCGATTTGCCTCGAGCAGGGCGGCGAGCGCCCGATCGCCGCGATCGAATGCGACGAGCGCACCGGTATCGAGGACAAACCCCATCGCTCAGGCCACAGACTTCCGACGACCGCGCTTCTCGGCCTCATCGAGCAGCTTCTCGGCGTCTGCCAGCTCCGCATCGGTCAAGGCGCCGAAGCGCTCCTCCCACGCCGAGATCGCGACCCCCATCGCCTCGAGGCGCAGTCGATCGCGCGCCGAACGTGCGAGCCAGCCCGACACGCTCAAGCCCTCGCGCTCTGCGGAGCGTCGAATGGCCTCGCCGAGATCAAGGTCGAACGACACGCTCATCTTCTCCACGCCCATGAATCAATGCTACCGGAGTAGGAACCACCACGGTACGCGAAACCTACGGAGCACCCACGAGCGCTCGCAGCACCGAGCACAGAAGGTCGACCGGCTCGTGGCCGTCGATGATGAAGGTCACGATGCTGCATCGCCTAGCGCCCTGGTCGCGCACGGTCACGCCGGGTTATCTAGCGCAACGCCGACCGCAACGCCGACCGCAGCGATGCGGCGAGTGCGACGACGCGCTGCTCGATCGCCTGGAGGCCGATGGCGAGGGCCTCGTCGACCGCGACGCCGAGCTCGAGCTTCATCGCGATGTTCGACTCCCAGTTCACTGGCCATGGCATGCGCACCGAGCGACGGGTCGATGTGCGCGACCGATTCGGTGAGCACGAGACACTCGAAGCCTCGGTCGTTGGCACCGCGCAGGGTCGAGTCGACGGTGATCTCGGCTGCGAAGCCGGCCATCAGCAGGTGCGTACGACCGGCGGCCCGGAGTTGCGCTTCGAGCGGGCTGGCGTAGAACCCGTCGATGCCCTGGGCGACGTGAGAGATCGACTGTTGCGCCGGGGAACGCAATAGCGATGGCATCTGCGGTGCCGATCACCGGCACCACCGAACGCCCGGGTCCCGCTGTCTCCGGCAGATGAGCCGGTCAGACATGCGACAGGCACACGACGAGGACCCCAACTTCCTGAAGCGCAGGGATCAACCGTGAAATATGCGCGCAGATCTTCTCACCATCGGTCGAATCGGCAATCCAGCCCGGCTGCACGCCGGCGATCACGAGCGCCGTGCGAGCGGCGTCCAGCGCGCGTTGTACGGCCATGGATAGGGAACCGTCGAGGCGACGGGGCCGGACGATGCGAACATGAGACCTCAGCTCGAATGATTCGTTGGCCGGTGATGCAGTTCACCGAAGGGGCGGCCGCGCCACCAGCTTGCGCGTGGACGACCTTCCACCCATCGGCAAGGCGAGCCCACACCTGTGACTGTCGACCGCCCCTCGTTGCATCGCCGTTGCGGAATTCGAGGCTCACGACCGCAAGGTCCGAGCCGAACGCCGTCACCACCACTCGCTCGTGAAGGCGGCTCGTCGGGACAGGTGTTGCTGTCGCCCGCCACGCCGCCACTTCCGTCTATCCGTGCTGGATCTCGGCGATGCCGAAGCGGACCACGCGCTCGTCGTCCCAGAACGCCGCGTCCATTGCCGCAACGTCGTTCCCGATCAGTGCGCGCTCGTAGGCCTCGAAGGCGGAGCGGACTTCGGCGACGACAGCAGCCGCGTCAGGAACGGGTTCCGTCCGGGAGCATCAGGCGACCGCCGGCACGAGTCCGAGCAGCGGTGCGTAGTCGGCTGCGTCGAGCGGGACGAACCGCTGGATGAGCAGCCTCGCTCGCACCGCGGCGAGCTCCGGCCGCATCACCGCCGCACCTAAGGCAGCCCGCACCACTTCGACCCGCTCGCGATCCCACGTGCGAGGTCCGATGATCGGCAGGCACGGAACCCGGGGCCCGGACCCGACGACGACCAGACCGTCGAGCAGCGCGGGCTGGTCGCGCGCCAGGAGTGCATAGGTCACCGCGTCGATCGCCGCCACCATTGCCCGTCCGGACCGGAGCGCGACAAGGCTGGCGACGTGCGAGCCGGTCAGCACGATCTGCCGCGAATGCTCGTCGCCGCCGAGTGCGGCCCGCAGGCAGATCCAGCCGGAGAGGCTGGAGAAGTTGTTCACCGCGGCCACCGAATCCGTAAGTGCAGCCAACGACGCCGGCACGGTCGCCACGATCACGCTGCGGTAGTACCCGTCACCGCCACTCGCAATATCGTATGCGAACGT
>JAYTFI010000416.1:0-3416 GCA_043734485.1 Acidimicrobiales bacterium
GTGGCGCTGTTGGTACGTGCACGGATGATCCGCGATCCAACCGCCGCTGTATCCGCCCAGCGCATGGATGCTCTCGTGATTCTGCATTCGACAGTGTGCATCAATTCACGCCAATCATCAGATCTTCCGTTGTTTGCTGACGCCGGAAAGTGTTGTGGTCGGAAGCACTATTTGCAAGTGATTTCTGAGCTATTTACTCTTGAATCGTTGGTGGCCCGCTGTTTTGTCGCGAATATTTCGCACGCGATCATCGCCATATTCCGGACCAACTCTGTATCGACGGCCACTGCTGAAACAGCAGGCGCGATTGGTGCCCGGTTCAGGCGGCGATGCGCGGGGCTGTGGCCCCTCGGGCGGCATAGGCAAAATGCTCTTCGAGCATGCGCTCGAGCGCCGGCCAGCAACCGCCGCAGCGACCGCCCGCAGCGCACTTCGAGGTGATCTCCTCGACTGAGGACGCGCCCGACGCGATGACGGCATCGATCGTCCGGTCGGTCACCGCCTTGCAGGAGCACGCGTACATGCTCAACATATTAGGCGCACCTCACTATCGAATGCAAGTTTCCACAACAGTCTGGTTCACCAACCCGACCAAGGTGGCCGGGCGGACCAAGGTCAGTCGTGGATCTGCTGTGAGAGGTAGTTCGCGTCGCCGACCTGGCGCACCAGCTCGAGCTGTGTCTCCAGCCAGTCGGCGTGGCCCTCCTCGCCGATGAGGATGCCTTCGAGCAGCTCGCGGCTGCCGTTGTCGCCGAGCTGCACACAGAGCGCCACGCCGCGGTTCAGACGCTCGATCGCAGCCTTCTCCAGGTCCAGCGCCAGCTGGAGCTTCTCGACCGCCGTCTCACCGATCTGGATGGCCCCGAGGCGCTGAACGTTCGGCATGCCGTCGAGGTAGAGGATTCGCTCGATGAGGGCATCGGCGTCCTTCATCTCGTCGATCGACTCGTGCCTGAACTTCCCGCCGAGGCGGTCGAACCCCCAGTTCAGCAGCATCTTCGCGTCGAGGAAGTACTGGTTGACCGCGGTCAGCTCGGCCGTCAGCACATCGTTGAGCAGCTCGATGATCTCGTCGTGTCCCTTCATCGGCCCGACCTTAGGGTCCGCCACGGGGTGGTGCCGCCCAAACCGCGACCACGGAGCGCTGTTCGAAAAGCGGGCCGCGGTCGTCGCCGCCCGAAATAGCCTGGCGCAATGACCGCAACCTCCTGAGCAACGCGGGCGCATCGCCCGCACCCCGCCGCCGGCGCACCGATGGGTGCCACATGCTGCGCCGCGCCCTCGGACCCGTTCGGTCCTCTCGCCGGACGTTCTTGCTCTCGCCGTTCTTGCTCCCGTCGTTCCTGTTCCGGAGGTCTCCATGGCGCGCCGCGCCGCTACCGTCTTCCTTGTCCTGTCGTGTGTGAGCGCGTTCTGCTCCACCGTGGCCTTCAGCGTCGTTGCCCTCTACCGCTACCGGGTCGCCGGGCTCGACGATTTCCAACTCGTGCTCGTCGGCACAGTCATGGAGGCCACCATCTTTGTGTGCGAAGTGCCTACCGGCGTAGTGGCTGATCTCGTCAGCCGGCGCCTGTCGGTCATCGTCGGCCAGGTCGGCATGGGGGCCGCACTATTGATCGAAGCGGCGTTCCCCAGCCTCGGCGGCGTGCTCACCGGGCAGGCCATCTGGGGGCTGGCCTACACGTTCACGAGCGGCGCCACCGTCGCCTGGGTGGCCGGCGAACTCGGGGAACCGGGCGAGGCCGAGCTCACCAGCCTGTTCCTGCGGGCCGGGCGGTTGGGGTCGGCTGCGGCCCTCGTGGGTCTTCCGGTTGCGTTCGGGCTCGGCGCGTGGTCCCTGCGTTCTCCGATTGTTGCTGCGGGCCTGCTCCAGATCGGGCTCGGCTTCTGGCTGTTCGTCAACATGACGGAGTCGGGCTTCGTGCCAGTGCCAAAGGGCGACCGATCAACCTGGCGTCATCTCGCGGCGACCGGGCGGAGCGGGCTGGGTGCGGTTCGCCGCAGTGCGGCATTGCGTCGGATCGCGCTCGTGCTGTTCATCGCCGGCGGGTCGAGCGAGGCGTACGACCGCTACCACCAGAAGCACCTCCTTGCCGATGTCGGGATCCCCGCCATCGGCCCGCGCTCGGGTCTGTTCTGGCTTGGCGTCGTCGGCTGCGCATCGTCGCTCCTCGGGATCGTGGTGCCAGGCCTGGTGCGGCGGTGGCAGCCCGGAGCGAACCGCGGTCGGCTTTCTCGATGGCTCACCGGCCTGTTCGCAGCGGAGGCGGTCGCCTTGTTCGCGTTCGCGTTGAGCGGGTCGTTCCTGCTAGCGGCGTGGGCCGCTCTCGTTGTGGAACGCGTCCGCAGCGTGCGCCAGAAGCTGCTCGGCGCGTGGATCGTGCCCGTCACGCCCAAGGCGCACCGCGCAACGGTGCTCTCGGCGCTCGAGCAGGCCGACTCGGTGAGCCAAGTGACGATCGGTCCAGCGATGGGTGTGATCGGGCAGCGCTACGGGCTTCCCGTCGCGCTGTTGGTCAGCGCCGGCGCGCTCGTGCCGGCAATCCCGGTGGTCAGGTTCGGCAGAGCTCGTCGACCGACGCCCGGTCCGCCGCCGTGAGTGCCCACCCCGCCGCAGCGACGTTCGAGGCGACCTGTGCAGGTGAGGTCGCACCGGCAATGACCGTGGCTACTACGGCATTCCCCGCCAACCAGCTCATGGCCAGTTCGAGGAGCGTGTGCCCGTGCGCATTCGCCCACGCGTCGAGGCGGGCGACGACGGCGAGCTTGTCGTCGTCGATGAACGCCGCTGCACGATTGCCCCACCGGGCCAGGCGTGAGCCTTCGGGCAGCGCTTCGCCGGCGCGGTACTTCCCGGTGAGGACGCCCGATTCGAGCGGAAAGAAGGGAACGAACTCGAGCCCGTCGCGGATGCAAGCTGCGATCACCCCGTCGGTCTCCGGCGTCCGGGTCAGCAGGCTGTAATGGTTCTGCACAGACGGGTAGCGGGGAACCCCGCGTCGAGCCGCGGCCGCGCCGGACTCGTCGATCTCGGCCGCGCTGAAGGCGGTGCAGCCGATCTCGCGGATCTTGCCCTCGCGCACCAGCTCGTCCAACGCACCGAGCGTCTCGTCCATTGGTGTCGTGGGATCGGGGCGGTGCAGCTGATAGTGGTCCACGTAGTCGGTGCCGAGACGCGTGAGGGATGCCTCCAAGGAGCGGCGTATCACTGCGGGGTCACCGCCGCGGTCGCCGTTCTTCAGCGTGACCGTGTGCCCCCACTTGGTGGCCACCATCACCTCGTCGCGGCGGTGGCCGCTCAAAGCTGCACCGAGGAACTCCTCGGAGAGACCTTCGCCGTAGCTCTCTGCGGTGTCGAAGTAGGTGACTCCCGCGTGGATGGCCGCGTCGACCACGGCCTTCGTCCCGGCCGGGTC
>JAYTFI010000417.1:0-7613 GCA_043734485.1 Acidimicrobiales bacterium
ATGACCGTGCCATCAGGCAACGTCACCGGCGTGATGTCCACCTCGAAGAACCCGGATGCCCGCCCGCGCCCGGCGTTCTGCTGTGACTGCAATGCGTACTCGTCCTGCTCAGCGCGTGTGACGCTCTCGATCTGGGCAACGTTCTCCGCCGTCTGTCCCATGGCGATGTAGACGTCGGGGAGTCCCACAGCCGCAGACCAGAGGACCGCGCCACCGCTGCTCCGTTCCGCCGATCGCGCATGCGCGCCGGCGAAGCGCTGGTTCTCGGTGTTGGGAAGGGTGTCGCTGGTCCCCCGGTCGAAGCGGCTCACGCACTCGGTGCCCGCGGCGATGAAGACGTCGCCCTCCCCGGCGCGGATGGCATGGGCCGCCATCCGGATCGTCTGCAGTGACGAGGAGCAATAGCGGTTCACCGTGGTACCGGGGACATCGGGCAGACCGGCGAGGGTGCTGACGACCCGGGCCATGTTGAAGCCCTGTTCGCCTCCGGGCAACCCGCACCCGAGCATCAGATCCTCGATCTCACCATGCTGGAGCTCCGGCACCTTGGCCAGCGCGGCTCGGATCATCTGCGCCGCGAGATCGTCGGCCCGCAGCTCGACCATCGATCCCTTGAACGCCCGGCCGATGGGCGAGCGGGCAGTCGAGACGATGACGGCTTCAGGCATGTCCACGAGTCCTTGCGAACGGGTCGGGCGGCCGGATCGGCGCTACGACCACCTTACGGGCTCGCTACCTCTTCGATCGCCGCACTCAGCGCCTGGATGTCGCCGCCGTCAAAGACCGCCCGCTCTCCGACCCGCGACACGAAACCGAGCTGCAGGCCCGACGATGCGTCCCGGACGGTGAAGAAGCGCTCAAGCCCGTTGTCGCTCACGAGCACGTCGGTCTGGAGGGGGCAACCCTGCTCCTCGAGGGCGGAGCGGACATAGGCCGCGTTGAGGACCTCGATGGCGATGTGGTGCACGCCTGTCGCCACGGGATCACCCGTACGATCCGCGCCGGCCTGCATGAGTACGAGCGTGACGCCACCGGCATCGACCACGGCCGAATCAAGACCGGTGTGGTCCGGGTGGGAGGTCCGCTCCTGGCTGACCCGGAACCCGAGCCGGTCGACGAAGAACGCGAGCGCCTCGCCAAGGTCCTGGACGGCGACCGTGACGTGATCGATCCGGCAGGACGCGGTCTGTAGCGCGGTGTCGATGGCTGGCCGGTGACGGACCTCGGCCGGCCGCGCGTCATCGTCGCGGCGCATATGCACCGCTTCGAGCCGATGTGTCTCCGACAGCAGCGAGCGGAAGAGGAGCTCGGCGAATTCGGCATCGACCCCGACCTCTTCGGCCCATTCGGTGCGGCTGGTGAGCACATCGCGAACTCTGGCCGGTTGCAGGATCTGCGTCTGCGCCTCACCCTTCAGGGCGGCAACGTCCTGGCACAGTTGGAACCGCCGGGCCAGCACGCGCAAGAGATCACGATCGCACTCGTCGATCTGGACTCGGAGCTCGGAGAGGTCAGACACGGGCAGAGTCTGGCGCGCCGGGCGACGAGATTCGGAACGTGCCGCTGCGTTCGCCGCGCGGAAGATGCATTCGCTCATGCCGGCGCGGACGCGCGACGGTACGGGCCATGACCACGACGCCTTCCTGCATCCGCTACGAGGTGGCCGACCGCATCGCCACCATCACCATCGATCGGCCCGAGAAGCGCAACGCGATGACCTACGCCATGCTCGTTGAGCTGATCGCCGCGTTTCGGACCGCCGGCTCCGACGACGGAGCTCGTGTGGTCATCCTCACCGGTGTTCCGGGCGCGTTCTGCGCTGGCACGGATCTGGCTGACCTGGCCACGATCCCGGGAGAGAGCCGCGGTCTGCGGGGCGAGGCGAGCGACGAGCATGCGTGGTGGCCGCCGATCGCGTGTCCGAAGCCCGTCATAGCCGCCATCGACGGGCCGGCCGTCGGGATGGGCGCCGAGTACACCTCGCACTGCGACGTGCGCATCGCCACCCCCCGGGCCCGCTTCGCGTGGAACTTCGCGCACCGTGGCCTCGTCCCCGACACCGGTGCAGGTTCGTGGCTGCTGCCCCGCCTCATCGGTGTGCAGCCTGCGCTGCGACTCCTCTATTCGGGCGACTTCATCAGCGCGGAAGAGGCATTCGCAATGGGCTACCTCAGCGCCGTGGTCGAGCCGGAAGCGCTACTCGAAGCGGCCCACACCGAGGCACAGCGGTTCCTCGTCGGATCGCCGATGTCGCAGCGGCTCATCAAGGCGCTCGTCTATGAGGGCCTCGGCCGCGATGTGGGCGAGCACATGCGAGCCCATACCACTGCGCTCGCGGCCAGCTTCAAGAGCGGCGACCATCACGAGGGCGTGGCGTCGTTCCTGGAGAAGCGGCCGGCGAAGTTCACCGGCCGCTAGCGCTGGGCTGACCAGATGCCGCGTCAGCTTTTCGGGGCGCGTTCCTCGACCGGCGCGCCTGCCTTCTTCCACGCCCCGAAGCCACCCTCGATGTGGCTGACGTTCGTCATGCCCATGTCCTGCAGCGTCGCGGCGGCCAATGCCGAGCGCCACCCTCCGCCGCAGAACAGCACGAACTCCCGATCCTCCTCGCCGAAGATCGGCTTGTAATACGGGCTCGCCGGGTCGACCCAGAACTCGAGCATCCCGCGCGTTGCGGGGAACGCGCCCGGGATCACGCCTTCCCGCTCGAGCTCGCGGGGGTCGCGTAGGTCCACGAGCGTGACCTTCGGATCGTCCAGCAGAGACCGGGCTTCCTCGACCGTTCGGGTGCGGATCCGGGCAGTTGCCTCTTCGACCAGCTGCATGGCGCTCTTCGTGATGGGCATACGAGAACGGTACCCCTCGGCGATGGACCCGCCCCAAGGCACAATGGTGGCGTGCAGGACTACAAGGCCCCGATCCGCGACATCCTCTTCAGCCTCGATCTCATCGGGCTGACCGAGATCGCCGCGCATGAGCAGTTCGCGCACGCCGACCGCGAAACGGTCGCGTCCCTGCTCGAGGAGTTCGGCCGCCTGGCCGCTTCGGTGATCTCGCCGACCAACGAGATCGGTGATCGCGTCGGTCTCATTGTCGATACGAAGGCGTCAACGATCACCACGCCACCGGAGTTCGCCGACGCGTACAAGGCCTACGTGGCGGGCGAGTGGGGTTCGGTACCGGCCGACCCGGCGTACGGCGGCGGTGGATTCCCGCACATCGTCGGGCTCGCGCTCTCCGAGATGTTGCAGTCGGCCAACATGGCTCTCGCACTGTGCCCGATGCTCACTCAGGGCTCGATCGACGCGCTGCACCACTGGGGCTCGGAGATCCAGAAGGAAACGTACCTCCCCAAGCTGGTCAGCGGCCGATGGGCCGGCACGATGAACCTCACCGAACCCGATGCCGGCTCCGACGTCGGCGCGCTGCGCACCAAGGCGATCCAGGCCGCCGATGGGACATGGCGCATCACCGGTCAGAAGATCTACATCACCTGGGGCGAGCACGACCTCACCGACAACATCATCCACCTGGTCCTCGCCCGGGCCGAAGGGTCACCGGCCGGCACGAAGGGGATCTCGTGCTTCGTCGTACCGAAGTTCCTCCTGAGCCCCGACGGATCGCTTGGCGCCCGTAACGACGTGAAGGTCGTGTCGACCGAACACAAGATGGGCATTCACGGATCGCCCACGTGCGTGCTTGCGTTCGGCGACGCGGGCGAGGGTGCCATTGGCGAGCTCATCGGCGAGGTCAACAGTGGCATGCGCACGATGTTCACGATGATGAATACTGCGCGCTTAGCAGTTGGCCAGCAGGGCCAGGCCATTGGTGAGCGCGCTTACCAATTGGCGTATCTCCACGCAACGACGCGGGTGCAGAGCCGGGTGGCGGGCTCCGAGGATCCGACGGCCGCGATCATCGGCCACGCCGACGTGCGCCGCATGCTGCTCACCATGCGCAGCCAGATCGAAGCCATGCGCCACCTCCTGTTCCTCAACGCCCGCGCCATCGACGACGCTCGGGCCCACCCGGATGAGTCGTCGCGGACCGCAGCGCACGAGCTGGCTGATCTCCTCACCCCGCTGTCGAAGGCATGGTGCACCGACCTCGGCAGTGAGATCACGTCGCTCGGCGTCCAGGTGGCCGGCGGCATGGGCTACTGCGAGGACACCGGTGCAGCGCAGCTCTACCGTGACGTACGCGTCGCGGCGATCTACGAAGGGACGAACGGCATCCAGGCGCTGGATCTGTTCGGCCGCAAGCTCCCGATGCGCAACGGCCAGGTCGTCGCCGAGCTGATCGACGCAATGCGGGCCACCCGCGATGCCCTCGGCGGCAAGGCGCTGGCCGAGCTGCGGGAGGACCTTACGCTCGGCATCGACACGCTCGAGCAGATGACCCGATGGATGCTGAGCGCGGGACGGGCCGAGATCGCCGACGGCATGGCCGGCGCCAGCCCGTTCCTCCGTCTGATGGCCACCACCGTCGGCGCCTGGCTGATGGCCCGCCAGGCCCTCGCGGCCGAAGCGGCCGGCCTCGACGACCCCTACAACGCGGCCAAGGTTGCCACCGCCCGCTTCTTCATTGAGCAGATCCTGCCGACCACGCAGGGCCTCGTCTCGCAGATCACCGCCACGGCCGGGCCGCTCTACGCCGTCGACGCGGCGGCATTGGCCAGTTCGTAGCTGCGTTCGGATCGGGCATTTTTGAAGATTGGCGGATTCGTAACACGGTCGGGCTCCAGACCGGGGATTTCAATCGCGAAACGCCTGGTCGCCATTGGAGAGCTGGGCGAAGCTGCTACAAAACCGCCCAACTTCGATCACCCTCAGTTGATCATGCGGTCGCGGCCCTCCCAATAGGGCGCGCGGAGCTTGAACTTCTGCAGCTTGCCCGTGGCCGTGCGGTCCAACTCGGTCCGGAACTCGACCGACGTCGGGCACTTGAAGTGCGACATGCGCGACCGGCAGAAGGCGATGATCTCCCGATCGGTCGGCTCGTCGACAGCTGGCCGCAGCACGACGAGAGCCTTTATGGTCTCGCCCCATTTCTCGTCGGGCACGCCGATCACGCAGCACTCGGCGACTGCCGGGTGCTGGAACAGGCAGTCCTCGACCTCGATGGACGACACGTTCTCGCCGCCGGAGATGATGACGTCCTTCTTGCGGTCGGCGATGACGACGTAGGCACCGTCGAGGTAACCGCCGTCGCCGGTGTGGAAGTAGCCGCCTCGGATGGCCTTGGCCGTCTCCTCCGGCTGCTCCCAATAGCCCTCGAACACGTGGTTGGCGCGGGCGCAGACCTCGCCCTCCTCGTCCACCATCATCGTGACGCCGATCGTCGGCGTTCCGGCCCGGGACAGCAGCTTCGACCGGTCGCCGACGGAGAGGTCGTCATACTCTGCGCGCTTGCGATTCATGGTGAGGAGCGGCGAGGTTTCGGTGAGGCCGTAGATCTGGATGAACTCCCACCCGAGCTCGAGCTCTACCCGCTCGATCGTTTTCGAGGGTGGCGGAGCACCGGCCACGACGATGCGCATCTGATCGCGTCCTGGCACGGGGTCGCCTGCCGCGGCACGCTTGGCAGCAGCATCGAGCGTCATGGCCACGACGGCGGGCGCACCGCATGCGAAGTTGACGCCGTGCTGGTCGATGCGGCTGAGTATGTCCTCACCATCGACCTTGCGCAGCACGATGTGCCTGCCGCCCATGCCGGTGACCGAATAGGTCTGGCCCCAGCCGTTGCAGTGGAACATCGGCAAGGTGTGGATGTACACGTCCCGGTCGCTCACACTGGAGTGCCAGCCGAACGTGACGGCGTTCGTCCATGCGTTGCGGTGCGTGATCTGCACCCCCTTGGGACGGGCGGTGGTGCCCGACGTGTAGTTGATCGTGGCCGTGGCGTCCTCGTCGGGCTCCCACGGCGTCGGCTCCGGACCGGACTCGTCGATCTCGGCGAACAGCGCAGCGTCGTCCGTGCCGTCGAGCACCACGATGTGCTCGACCGGGATGTCCTTCACCACGTCGTACTGCTCGGGGTCGACGAGCAACACCCGGGCCCCGCTGTGCTCGATGATGTAGGTGATCTCCTCCTTGTTCAGCCGGAAGTTGATAGGCACGAGCACCCGCCCGTAACGGCCGGTCCCCCAGAACGAGATGAGGAACCGGGCCGAGTTCGGACTTACGATGGCCACTCGGTCGCCGACCGCGATGCCCATGTCTTCCAGCTTCCGACCCATGTTCCGCACCCGCCGGTCCATCGCCGCGTACGTGAGCGAGCCGAGCGACCCGGCCACCCCTGGCTCGTCGACGACACCGATGCGCTCGCCATAGACATTCGCAGCGCGGTCGAGGAAATCACCGATGCTGAACGGAACCTTCACGTGGACTTCCCCCTGATGTGGAGCTGCGGAACCCGAATTGGCCGATCGCGAGGCACTGCGTGCGAACCGCGACCATCATGGCGCAACCGACCCGATCAGCAACACCCCGGCCACGTTGCACCGCTGGCAGACTGACCATATGACGTTCCAGCGCTTGGGTGTGGTCGGTGGCGGCTTGATGGGTTCGGGGATCGCCGAGGTGGGTGCGAGGGCCGGTCTCGACACGATCGTGGTCGAAGCCGATGCGCCGTCCGCGGATCGGGCCCAGAAGCGCACCGAGGCTTCGCTCGCACGAGCTGTTCGCTCGGGCAAGCTCGATGAGGCCGCGCAGGAGCGGGCGCTCAGCTACCTCACGTTCACGAGCGACTTCCACGCGCTGGCCGATCGCGACCTCGTGGTCGAGGCCGTCATCGAGGCCGAGTCGGCCAAACTCGACATCTTCCGCCGACTCGATGCCGTCGTCGTCGGCGACGATGCGGTGCTGGCGTCGAACACGTCGTCGATCCCGATCATGAAGCTGGCCATGGCTACCCAGCGGCCGAGCCAGGTCATCGGCATCCACTTCTTCAACCCGGTGCCGGTGCTGCGCCTGGTCGAAGTGGTCACGTCGCTGCTCACGAGCGAGGACACCATCAGGCGCGCCACCGCGTTCGCCACAGACACGCTAAGCAAGCGGGTCATCCGCTCACAGGACCGCGCCGGCTTCATCGTCAACGCCCTCCTGATCCCCTACATCCTCAGCGCCATCCGCATGATGGAGTCCGGCTTCGCCACGGCCGACGACATCGACGCCGGAATGGTCGAGGGCTGCGCGCATCCTATGGGCCCGCTCCATCTGGCCGACCTCATCGGCCTCGACACGACCATGGCCGTGGCCGACTCGCTGTACGCCGAGTTCAAGGAGCCGCTCTACGCCGCCCCACCGCTGCTGGCCCGCATGGTGGAAGCCGGGCTGCTCGGCCGCAAGACCGGCCGGGGCTTCTACCTCTACAAGAACTGAACGGAAGGTCGTAGTTACGGTCAAATCGGCCGGCCACCGCGCGACGACCTCAGTACCGCAGCGCCATCGCGAAGAACAGAGCCCCCACCGCCCCGAGCGCGGACATCGCCCCGCCGAGCGCGAGCGCCCATCGCTTGCGCACGAACGCATGCAGCGCAGCCCCGAACCCGGTCGCCAGGTAGCAAGTCATCTTCAGCCCGAACTTCACGTTGTAACTCGCCGGCTGGTTCG
>JAYTFI010000418.1:0-1559 GCA_043734485.1 Acidimicrobiales bacterium
CGCGCCGGACGATGCCGTCGCGCAGGCGTCGCTCCACGCGCGTCCAGACGAGGGCCAGGACGAAGACGGGCAGGGCCATCCCGGTCCCGTAGATGGCCATGTGCGAGGAGACCGCGGACTACGGGCGGTTCGTGATCGCCCACGTGCCGTCGCGGTCGGTAGCGGTGTGTTGGAGGTTGACGAAGGGGATACCGGAACGATCCAAGGGAACAACGCCTGTTGCTGTGGGACACTGGTTGGGGAGTCACCATACGGAAGCTACTATGCATTGCCAAGTAGTTACATTCCGGTAAGCAGCGAGGAACGCCGATGCGCACCCTGGCCGAACTCGTGTGCGACGATGACTGCCCGGTCCGACGGTCGATGGACGTGCTCGGAGGCAGGTGGACACTCCTGATCGTGCGCGACCTGCTGGTCGAGCCGCGGCGCTTCGGCGAGCTCCTGATCACCCTCGGCGGGGTCAGCCCGAAGGTACTCACCGAACGGCTCAGGTCGCTTGAACGCGAAAGCATCGTGACCCGCACGGTCTACCCGGTGATGCCCCTCCGCGTGGAGTACGCCCTCACCGATCTCGGCCGCGAGCTGCGCCCGGTCATCGACGCCCTCGCCGCCTGGGGCTCGCGACTCCCGGTCGATGCCGACGGACCGGAGGGCGTGAAGGGGGACGGGACGGCCAAAGGCGCCGGTCGAGCGGGATCCGGCGCACCCAAGTAAGGGCCTGTCACCCAGCCGAACCGAGGACGCCCGAAGCCGGACGGAGTGTACGCCGCGGCGGGATGATCCACCGCGGCGCACCGGCTAACTGAGATGGGGATCCTCCAGGCGCGACCTAGAAGGTGCCCGGGAACGCTGGGAACTGCTCCGAAAGCGGGGTGTTCCCCGGTGCCTCCGCGGCCTGCTTGGTGACGACCGGGCACAGGACGACGACACCCGGGTGATCGATCGTCACGAGACCCGCCGCCTGTGCGGCGAGGATGCTCTTGGCGTCGTCGAAAAGCGCCTCGGGGTAGTGGGCCGAGGCGTAGGGTGAGGCCAGGACGTCGGCGAGCGTCTTACCGGGGGCGGTGTGGACGACGTTGACGTTCCAGTGCGGTGAGTAGCCCGCCTCACCTGGGATGAATTCAGCGACGTTGCCCTGGAAGGCGCGGTCTCCGCCGATCAGGAAGAGGTCGTTCTCCCCGCGCTGGGTGACGCCTTTCTCGACTCCGCCAGTCAGGGGGAGCAGATAGTAGATCTCCCCTCCCTCGTACCAGCCGTTCGCCGTCACGGTTCCGCCTGCAGCGGACACCGGCCCGGCCATCGCCACCGAACCCAAAGCCAACGCCGACGTCAACAGCATGAGCATCGTCTTGCGACCCATCGAGTGTCTCCTTGTCTTGTGCCAGGCCTCAGGCGTGAACACACCTTGGAGGCCTCCAGGCGCCCCGTCCGGTCTGCCGGTCGAGTGCCTGTGGCCATATTCGCGGGACGACTTGACGCGCTGATGACGGGCTCGTGTCGATCCTGTGACAAGTACGTCGAGCACCAACTCGCCGGACGATCAGCGGCGGCGCTCTACC
>JAYTFI010000419.1:0-1789 GCA_043734485.1 Acidimicrobiales bacterium
ATCGAGCGCATCGATGAGCGCGGCGACCACCGTGGCCGCCAGCTCGGGCGGCGGGACAGTCACGGCCACGATCCGTTCGATGGCCACACCATGACCGACAGCTGCGGCCAAGCCCAGCGACGGGGTGCCCACGAACGCCGCCCACGAGCCCTCCGCGGTCGCCGACGCAATCAGGGCAAGGACGAGCGATGGGCTCTCGGCCTGGACCACAGTTCCCCGCCGCAACCCGCCGAACGGCAGTAGTGCGGCCAGATCCGACCGCACCGGCAGCACCCGTTCCTGGGCCAACGTGAGCGGGCGCGTCAGCTCGGTGAGCGCCTGCAGATACTCGACGGCGAGCGCCGCACCTCGTGCCACCGACGCAGTGTAGCGAACATTTGTTCGGTGAAAACGAGGTCGAGGCCGATGCCGAACCCGAAATCCAGGGTCAGCCCGATTCGCCCGACCGTGGCGTTCGCACCCACTCCGTCGGCGGCCGCCGCACACGCACCGCCTTCGATGTCAGCTTCCACCCCACATAGAACGGCGCAGCGAGCAGATCGACCAGGCCCCGCGCTCCAGTCCCCGAGAGCTGCCAGCCGCGGGCCACATGCACGATGACCCCGCCCAGCCCGACTCCCCATACCCACGGCGCCACGACACCACCGCCTGCGACAACGGCCAGCACGACCGACCCGCCCAGCCCGACTACGAGCACTCCGACGAGCTGTCCGAGCGGCGGAACGAGGACGTCCATGGCCAGGTCGGCAGCCATGCGGTCGCGTTGCGAAAACGCCCGGCGCACCAGCGGTCCCGCGAACATCTGCCGCAGCTGCACCCGTCCACCTTCCCAACGCTTGCGCTGCACAGCCGAACCAGCTGCGTCAGCCGGCATCTCCCCGAATACCGATGCTTCGTGCACATACTTCACCCGGATACCCGCAAGGGCGAGGCGGATGCCGAACTCGAGGTCCTCGATCACGGTCTCGGTGTGGTGCGGAACCTTCCGGAGCGCCTCGCGCGAGAACGCCATCCCATTGCCCCGCAAACCGCAGGAGACACCGAGGCGCTCTCGCCCCAGCGACCGGACATCGTGGAATGCGGCGAAGGCGATCTGCAACAGCCGGGACCGCCACGACTCGTCGACGTTTCGGATGGCGTACCGGGCCTGGAGCACGTCGGCCCCTGTCTGGATGTGCGCGCTCACTGCCCGGAACAGGTTGGGACTGACGATGGTGTCTGCGTCGACCACCATCAGCACGTCGATGGCCGGGTCCGCGAGCACCTTCGGGAACGTGTCGGTCAGCGCGAAGCCCTTTCCCCGGCGGTCATGGTCGGTGCGTTCGATCACCTCAGCACCGGCGACGCGGGCAACGTCGGCCGTGGCGTCGGTGCAATTGTCGGCGAGCACGATGATGCGGCGGCACTCGACCGGGTAGTCAGCGGCGAGCAGGCTGCACACGGTCGCCTCGATGTTGCCCAGCTCGTTGTGGGCCGGCACGATCACCGCAATGCCGAGCAATTCAGCTGCCGCCGGGGGTGCCTCGACTCGCGACAGCAGACCGAGCACGCCGAGATACCCACCGGCCACCGCCGGGGGGATTCCGGCCAGCGACGCAGCGATGTCGAGAGCGCGTACGGTCACGAATTGCTCATCGGCGCCGGCACCCGGCAAGTTGACGAAACCCGTTGCAGACGATACCCGAGCGACGAACCTGACCCGAGGCCGGCCCGTTCACACGAGCGACGGCGTGACACCCGGCTTGTAGTGGATGAAAAGACCTTCGATCAGCGCCGCCATACCCGCCGT
>JAYTFI010000420.1:0-4505 GCA_043734485.1 Acidimicrobiales bacterium
ACGAGATGGTGGAAATCGAACCGGCGAGCTCGTTCGCCACGTACGCCGTCGACCCGTCGAGGGCGACTTGGCGCGGGCCCGAACCGGGCGGGAGAGCCAGCCGCTGGGCGATCGTGAGCGACGAGCGGGTCGGCCCCAGGTCGTAGCGGATGACCGCGTCGGCGCCGAGATCGGCGACGTACAGCGACCGTCCGGAGGCCGAGAACGTGACGCCGTGCGGGTGCGAGGACGTCTGCCGTTTCGGATCCGGCCCGGATCCCGTCGTGCGGGCGATGGCGAGCGGCATGCCGGGAACACCGGACGGGTCGAGGGGCAGGAGCGCAACCGAACTGTCGTGGTTGGCACGGGCTCCCATCGTCCGAACGGTACTTTGACCGCCGTGCGCCTCCGATTCTCCGCCATCACCATGCCGTCTTCGGCGCTGGCTGCGGTCGCCGTGCCGCTGCTCGCCGTTCTCCTGCTGACTCGCACGACGAGCTCAACGTGATCGGAGCCGGCACGAACCACGGCTGGCCCTACTGCTTCGACGACCGCCGCAACTCCCCGGAGTTCCCCGCCTACAACTGCGCCGCGACCATTTCGCCACAGAGGTTGCTACCGGCCCACGCCGCCCCGCTCGGCATGGCGTACTGGAACGACACCCTCGTCATCGCATACCACGGCTATCGCGACAGCGGCCACCGCGTCGTTGCGTTCCCCGTCGACGCCCAAGGGATCCCGAGTGGGCCGGGCACGGAACTGATCGGAGATTGGACCGAGAAGCCCGGTCAGGAACTGGGCGGTCCGGTGGGTGTTGTGGCCGCCGCCGACGGGAGCCTGTGGGTGGCCGACGACCGTAACGGCATGGTCCTGCGCCTGACGAGGACGTTGTGAGCGCGTGGGGCGCGCGTCGCTTCGACGATGGCGTCCTGATCACCCTCGGGGCCATCCGAGCGGCACCGAAGGTGCTCCTGCACGACCACCTCGACGGCGGTGTCCGGGTTGCGACCATCATCGAGCTCGCCGACCGGTCCGGCCACGTACTGCCGACGACCGACGAAGCGGCGCTGCGGGAGTGGTTCGTCCGCGGCGCGACGAGCCTCGACATCCTCCAGTACCTCGAGACGTTCCAGCACACGGCCGGCGTCATGCAGACCGCTGACGCGCTCGAGCGGGTGGCCTTCGAGGCGGTGCTCGACCTCGCCTCCGATGGCGTCGTCTATGCCGAGGTCCGCTTCGCACCCGAGCTGCACCAGGAACGTGGCCTCGCGCTCGATGCGGTGATGGACGCAGTCCAAGCCGGGTTCCGACGGGGTGAGTCCACGGCCACCGCCACGGGACACCCGATGACTGTGAACACCATCGTCTGCGCCATGCGGACGGCGACGCGGTCAGTCGAGGTCGCCGAGCTCGCGGTGCGCTGGCGCGACCGTGATGACCACGTCGTCGCATTCGACATCGCCGGCGCGGAGACAGGCTGGCCGCCGTCGCTGCATGCCGACGCGTTCTCGCTCGTTCGGGCCGCGCAGATGCACATCACCGTGCATGCCTCGGAGCCACCCGACCTCCCACTGATCGCCGACGCTCTCGTACACGGTGCCGAGCGCATCGGCCACGGCGTTCGGATCATGACCGACATCGACCGGACCGACCCGGACGACTGGAAGCTTGGACGCCTCGCCCGGGCCGTGCTCGAACGCCAGATCCACCTCGAGATGGCGCCGTCCTGCCACGTTCATGTGGGTGCCGTTCCCTCGTTCGAACGCCACCCGATCGCCGAGCTCCTGCGGCACGGGTTCTCGGTCGGTGTGAACACCGACAATCGGCTGATGTCAGACGTGACGGTGACCGGCGAGGTGCACGCCGTGGCTGAGACGTTCGGGCTGTCGTGGGCCGAGATCGGGATGCTCCAGCGCCAGGCCATGGAGCACTCCTTCGCGGACTGGTCGACCCGTCGTCGCATCGTGGACGACGTACTGGCTCCGGCCTACGCATGACGATCTGTGGCTCACGGTCTGCCTCAGGTATCGCTGCCCTGCACTACGTTTGCCGCTTCTGTCCGTCCTCTTCCCCGTTTGGCCGCGCCCGTGCCCGTGACCGTGTGAATCAGATCGCCAGTGCCAGCGCCCTTCTGCTCGCCATTGTCCTCGGGTGGGCCGGCGTGGCCAAGCTCCGAGATCTCCCCGGAACGGCACGGTCGTTTGCGGCGCTCGGCCTGCGCGTACCGGTCGTCATAGTCGTGGGCGCGGAGCTGGCGACCGGCCTCGTGCTTGTGCTGCGGCCGCGGTCCGGGGGCATCGCCGCGACGGTGTTGCTGAGCGCGTTCACCGTCGTGATCGTCCGGGCACTGGCAGCCCGGCAGACGGTGACGTGCGGATGCTTCGGCTCGGCATCAAACGATCCCGTCGGGCCGGCCACCGTCGTGCGCAACGTGCTCCTTCTCGGCGCCGGCGCGACCGCGCTGGCCGCGGCCCGCCCCGAGCATTCGCTCGCCGCGTTGCTCACCGTGGCGCTGGCGGCGGTGGTCGGGCTCGTCGTCGTCACGCTCGTCGGGCTGCGCGCAACCGTCGGCGGACTGCTGAGCGGGCCGGACGCCGCACTGATAGCCGCACCGATAGCCGCACCGATCGCTCCCGCCAACCGCCCCGCTGCGCCGGTGCGGTGATGCACGGATCGATCTGGCTCGCGTCGTACCTGATGCTGTGGTTGGCCGTGGTCGTGCTCGGGTTCGCAGTCGTTGCGCTTCTCCGTCAGGTCGGTGTGCTGCACGCCCGGCTGGCACCGATGGGCACGCACTTCGCCGGCGAAGGTCCGGATCTCGACTCGATCGCACCGGCCGTTGGCCTCGCCTACGACCGGGCGGTGCTGACCGTGATGGCGTTCACCTCGCGGTCGTGCACGGTGTGCCGCGAGCTCCGTCCGTCCCTGGACGCATTGCGCCGTCAGTACCGCGAGCTGCAGGTCCACATCGTCGACCTCGACCCGCAGACACAGCCGGTGTTCGATGCGTTCGAAGTTCGATCGACGCCGTACATCGTGACCGTCGACCGGGCCGGCATCGTGCGCGGGCGAGGCGTGGCCAACACCCTCGAACAGGTCGAAGAGCTCGTCCGCGAGTCGAGGATGGCATCGATCGAGGCCGGCGGATGAGCGGAGTCGACGTCGTCACCGAACGGGCTTCGCGATGGCTCGCGGCGCGCACGTCACGTCGGACGTTCCTGTCGACGAGCGCGAAGGTGGCGATCGTGGGCGCCGGCGGGCTGGCCCTGTCGCAAGTGTTCTCCAGCCGGGCCGACGCTCGGGTGTGCGGTCAGTCCGGGACCTCGCCGAAGTGCCCGACCTACGACTGCGTCGGGCCTGACGTGGCCTGGGGATGGTGCTGGTACGCCAGCCCCGGCTGCTGCGCCAACGGCGGGCTCAAGAAGATCTGTGACTGCTGCGGTCGGGGCTACCCCAACGTGCACGGGTATTGCCCCGAGGGCAGCAACGTCTACTGCGTGGTCGAGAGCTGCCTCGAAGATCCGCGCGTGCAGAAGGTGACGCTCGAACGCTTCGTGGGTGCCTCCGCGGTCGAGATCTCACTCGCCCGCCTGGCGCAGCGCCCGGCCGGGAGTGCCGCCAATGTGGTTGTGGCCAACGGTCTTGACGTGCTCACTGCCGCTGTCGCCGCGCCAATCGCAGCCGAGTTCGGCGCGCCGCTTGTTCTGGTCGAGCCGGACATGCTCCGATCGGCAGTCGCGGCGGAGCTGCGACGCGTCGGTACGACGTCGATAGCGGTCGTCGGCGCGCTCGATTCCGGTGTTGCCTCCGCGCTCGGCGAGATCGGCCGCGTGCAGTTCATCACCACCTCGCCCGACGTCGCCGTCGCCTCGGCCGAGGCCGCGAGCTGGCTCATCGGCCGCACCACGCGCACGGAAGTCGTGGTCGTCGGCGCGGGCGGGCCGGCGGTCGCGGTGGCGCCGGCTGCAGCGGCGTATGCCGCAGCACGGCGCCGGCCGCTCGTCATCGGGACCGACGCGCTCGGAGCCGTGCGGGCCAACACCCGCACCGAGGGCCCGGTCACGCTCATCGGCGACGAGGTCGTCGCCCGGGCCGGGTCGATCTCGTTCTCGACGTCTGTCCCCGGCGCCGACGCCGTCGCCATCAGCGTCTATCTCGCCGACCAGGTGCTGGCCGCGGCCGGCGGAGCGGGCGTCACCATCGGCTTCGCGCCGGTTGCGACGTCGGCGCTCGCCGCCGGGCTGCTGCCGTTCGGCGGCCCGCTCGTGCTTCACGCCGACGACCGCGTCACCCCGGAACTGCGCGAATGGCTGATCTCGCGAAGGGCACGGTTCTCGGCCGCCGATGTGGTGCGGTCGGGGAACGGCGCGCTCAGCGATCAGGGCATCTACGAGCTGCAGTCGGCCCTCAACGGCTTCGATGCCCACCTGCTCATCGGCGTCGACGGGATGGGTCTTCCGGTGATCGCGCAGCCAATCGAGGAGCGGGCGCTCGGCCAGGTGCGGGTATCGGGCGATCTTCCGGCG
>JAYTFI010000421.1:0-8526 GCA_043734485.1 Acidimicrobiales bacterium
GGAGCTGCGGACTCCGGCGACCTGGAGTTCGGCAACGGTGGAGACTTCGCGTTCTCCGAAGGCGGCGACTTCACCGTCAAGTGAGCGGGTCGGAGGACACGAACGAGGATCGCCGACAGACAGTCATTCGTCAGTCAGGGCGTCAGCGCCGCTTCCCAAAGCCGAAGCGACGCCACCAAGGATCGCCAACCTCGTCCGAATCGCCCCGCCGGACCTCTGCGAGCGCCGCCGGCAGCGCAGCGTTGATCACGTCCTCGGCTTCGTCGAGAACGGCCGCAACGGAACCGTCGCCAAGCCCAGGAGGCTCCGGTGGGGTTGGGGGCGTGATGAGGGTTCCGTGCTGCCAGTTCACATCGGCCAACCGCATCTCGAACGCCGCACAGCCCTCCGGGCAACGCCACGGCGCCTCGGGAGCGAGATCGAGATTGCACTTGCGGACCGTCTCACCCGTCGCATAGCTGCGGGTTTCGTAGTGCTTGCACCCCGTGCGCATCGTCACGCCGCAAATGCTGCCACGAATCCTGCGCGGGTCGAATCGGCCGGGCTCGATGCACGGAGCCGATGATCAGCGATGGCGAAGGCGGGACAGCAGCGACACTTTCGGTTTGATCAACGGCCGTTGACCGCCTCGTTCGGCCACTGCCCAGGACCCCCGTGGCAACGACGGCGCCGCGATCGACAGCTGCACCGTGCCGTGTTCGCGTTCCCAGATGACGACGTTGACAACGATCGACAACACGAGCAACCACGCGAACAGCGAGACAAATGTCAGCAGTGCGAAGACCGCGGCCAACGAGGCGTAGAGCTGCGAGGCGTTCTTCACCAGCCGCACGACGATGAAAGCGCCGAACAGTTGGAACAGCGACAGGCCGATCCCGCCGACGATCGCCCCTGGCACAAACGCTCGTCGCGGGACTCGGACGTTCGTGAACGCGACCTGCGTCCACCAGAACAGCAGCGCCCCCGTCGCTCCGCCGGCCAGGAACCCGACGAGCACGCCGAGTGGGCCGAAGGGGACAATCTTCACGAGCGCGACAGCACCCGCCGATGCGGCGATCACGGCGGCCGCCCCGAGGAGCCACACAACGCCGAGCGCCTTGTCCTTCCAACCCCGCTGCGGCACCTGCCAGACAGCGTCGCATGCCTGCGCTATCGCGCCCACGACGCCCAGGCCCGACAACAACAAGCTCGCGAGGCCGACGACCGATGCAGCTTTACGACTCGACTTCGCGGATTCGAGGTTCTGCTTCACCAGGTTGGCCACATCACCCTTGAGCTTCAGGTTCGCGATCAGACGAGCCGCGATGTCCTCGCTGCCGTGGCGGCGGGCAGCAACGAAGCCCAGAGCTGCGATGGCCACGAGCAGAAGCGGGAAAAGCGAAACGAACGTCTGCAGGACCAGGGCACTGACCAGCTGGTTCGCCCGCACCTCGCGGATTCGGAGACGGATCTGCTGCGCCGTTTCGATCGTCGATTTCATCGTTGCCAGCGCGGCGGATCGGGACGCGATGCGACCACGAACGTTCGCCGTGTGTGACGAATCCTGTGGCCTGACTGCCAAATGGACGTTCTGCGTGACCAATCGCGCCTCGACGTCGTGCCGATCCACCGCGCTCGGTTTCTTGCACACCCGCTACCACCCCGGACATGACTGAACGCCGTCCAGAAGCGCCGCACCCAATTCATACCGCCCGCGGTTTAGCACGGCCTCGCAGCCCGTCCGGCCACACGGTTTCGCCACGACCGGGCCACGACCGGGCCACGACCGCGCCACCTCGGGCCGGCCCGCGGCGGCTAGGGTGCGCAGCGGCCGCACACCATGGCCACGTCGGCGCCCGATCGGGTGTCGAAGTTCAGAGACGAACGGTGCTTCAGTTCTGGCCGGTTCGTGTCGATGCTCTCTCCGATGCTGATCGCTCTCACGCACTCCCGACGACCCTCCGGCGCTCGTAGTCGCGCCAGAATCGCCGTCGCGGGCGTGTTGGCGGGAGTGACGCTGTCGGCAACTGTTTCGGGTCCGTCGCACGCAGACGAACGGCCCGTCGTCAAAGCCGCTGCTGCCTCAGCATCGACCGGCGACACCTCGCCTGCGGTTGGCCCGACGAGAGTCGAGTCGGCGGTCAGCGCGGGCGGCATCGCCGTGCCGACGACCGTCCCCGGCAAAGGCCGAACGGCCGTAGTGGCCGGTCTTTCGACCGCTGCCGACATCCTCGCCAACCCGCGCATCACCCTCACCGACCGGGCCCGAGCCGATCTGATCGAGGGCGGTATCGACCGCCGACTGCTCACGGTGCTGCAAAAGCTGGCCAAAGGCCACACCATCTCCGTGACGGTGCTGCGCAGCGGCCACAGCCAGTTCGTCAAGGGCACCGACCGCGTCTCGAACCACATCGTGGGCCGAGCCGCGGACATCGGCCGTGTCGATGGTCAGCCCGTCGCCATCGCCAATCCCGGCGCCCTCGATCTGCTCACGCAGGCGCTGGCCATGCCGGACAGCATCCGGCCGACCGAACTCGGCGGCCCGGTCGACACCGACGGCGACGGCCCCATCGGCTTCACCGACAGCGGCCACGACGATCACCTGCACATCGGCTTCGACGTCTGATACGTACGGCAGTGCCGCGTTGCCGCCGATCAGCCGATCGAGCCTTCCATCTGCAGCTCGACCAGGCGGCTCCACTCCACCGCGAACTCCATCGGCAGCGTCCGTGTGACCGGCTCCATGAAGCCGTTCACGATCATGGCCATCGCCTGCTCCTTCGACAGCCCGCGGGACTGGAGATAGAAGAGCTGGTCGTCGCCGACCTTGGAGACAGTGGCCTCGTGGCCGATGTGCGCGACCGCAGTGCCAGGGTTGCGCTCGATGTACGGATAGGTGTCGGACCGGCTCTCCCCATCGAGGATGAGCGCATCGCACTGGACGTGGGAGCGAACGTTCTCGGCGCCTTCTTCGACCCGCACGAGACCGCGATAGCTGGTGCGGCCACCATCTTTGGAGATGGATTTCGAGATGACATTGCTGGTCGTCTCCGGCGCCGCGTGCACCATCTTCGAGCCCGTGTCCTGGTGCTGACCTTCGCCCGCATATGCCACCGACAACACCTCACCGGTTGCCTTCGGGCCCATCAGATAGATGGCCGGGTACTTCATGGTGAGGCGCGAACCAATGTTCCCGTCGATCCACGACACCCGCGCCTCGGCTTCGGCCCGGGCCCGCTTGGTGACGAGGTTGAACACGTTGTTCGACCAGTTCTGAATCGTCGAATAGGTGATATGGGCACCTTCCATGGCGATCAGTTCAACCACCGCAGAATGGAGTGAATCTGAGCTGTAGACCGGTGCGGAGCAGCCCTCCACGTAATGGACCTTCGAGCCCTTGTCGGCGATGATCAGGGTCCGTTCGAACTGGCCCATGTTCTCTTTGTTGATGCGGAAGTACGCCTGAAGCGGCATCTCGACCGTGACGTTCTCGGGCACGTAGATGAACGAGCCACCCGACCAGACGGCGCTGTTCAGTGCGCTGAACTTGTTGTCAGCGATGGGGATGATGGTGGCAAAGTACCGCTTCACGATCTCCGGGTATTCGCGCAAGGCAGTATCCATGTCGCAGAAGATGACACCTTGTGCTTCGAGGTCTTCTCGGTTGCGGTGGAATACCACTTCGCTTTCATATTGCGCGGTCACACCGGCGAGGTACTTCTGCTCTGCTTCCGGGATGCCGAGCTTCTCATAGGTCTTTCGAACGGACTCGGGGAGCGCATCCCACGAGTCGACCTGACCCTCCATCGGCTTCACGTAGTAGTAGATGTCGTCGAAGTAGATCTGCGACATGTCGCCACCCCAGTTGGGCATCGGCTTCTTGTAGAACACGTCGAGGGCGCGCAGGCGGAACTTGCGCATCCAGTCGGGTTCGCCCTTCATCCACGACATCTCCTCGACGATGTCGCGGCTCAGGCCCCGCTTGGGAGTGAACACGTAGTCATCGACGTCGTCGGCCCAGCCGAGCTTGTACTTGCCGAGATCGAGATCCTGAACGGTGGACATGAGGGCTCCTGCGCTGCTTCGGGGGGGTTTCTCCTATGGGGATAGTAACAACCCGGCTCGGCTAGAGAATTCCACCTGCTCCAACGATCCGCCCTTGATCCCCTCAGCACGCGCTCATCCCGGACGGGCAAAGGCGGGGTGAGCGGCGATTTCGTCGCCACAGGCGGGCACTGCGTCGGTTGGGATGGACCACTTGCACGCCACGATCGGCAACCGGGCCGTTGGCCGACTCGTCCAATCGCGACGCCGCCACTGCCAGCCGCCCGGCCCCTGCGAACGGCGCCGACGGCGCCGACCAGCAGTTGTTCCCCATCCTCGACCGCTCCTCGAACCAGAAGATCATGGTCGACGCAGTTCGCTACGAGGAGGAACGCGTCCACCTCGCCCGGCTGCCGCGCTACGGACGCGCCTGCCGGCAATGGACGGTGCCGAATGCGCAGTACCGTCCGCACATGCGTCCAGCACTCCTCAGGTCCCGTGCTTCAGCTACCGGCGTCGCCGTCTTCGGTGCAATCGCAGCCTGCACCATCGGCCTCGCCGGCCCAGTCACCGCTGCAACATCGACGCCCAGCGTGACCATCGACGTCAAGGCCTTGGGGACGGGCGGCGGCGCCTTCTGCGACGGCGCTCGCAAGCAGCTCATAGCCGCGGTCAAATCTGACGTCTCCGCTGCGATGATGAGCGGCGACACGGCCAAGATCAAGGCGTACTACGAGAAGGCCGGTTCCGAGACGGCAAAGCTGTTGGCCCTGGCGCCGTCCGAGATCAAATCGGCCCTCGTTCTCACCAGCAAGACGTCGACGGCCCTCGGGGAAGCGCTCAAGAAGGCCGGCTACGACTTCAAGAAGCTGGACCCGAAGGCCATGCAGGCCGCAGCCAAGCCCGATGCGGCCGCCACAGCGGCGCAGGCGACGGTCAATGCCTACCTCAAGAACACCTGCCACATGGATCTTGCGAAGGCGATGGGATTGGCCCAGCTTGCACCTACCACCACCAAGAAGAAGTAGGTGCGCCCCGTTCAGTCGATCCTGCGTAGCTCCTGCTTGAAGCGCGCTGCGTTGGCCACATAGGACGCGGCGCCGAACGCAGCCGCACCCGGCTTCACTGCGTTCTCGCGCAGCTTGGCCGGCACGCCGAGCGCCATCGCTCCGGGGGGCACAACCATGTCGTTGGTGACCACGGCGTTCGAACCTACGAGCGCATCCGGCCCCACAACCGCCCGATGCAGAACGATCGAGCCGTTGCCCACGAGCGTCCGGTCGCGGATCGTGCAGCCCTCGAGGTGGACGACGTGGCCGACAACGCAGTCGTCACCGATGATCGTCGGCAGGTCGGGCGTGCAATGGATGACGGAGCCGTCCTGCACCGACGAGCGCTCACCTACCCGGATCTCCCCGTTGTCGCCCCGCAGCACTGCGCACGGCCACACCGAGCTGAAGGCGCCGATGAAGACACTGCCGATGATCACCGCGTCCGGGTGGACGTATGCGTCAGGGTGGATCTCGGGCACACGGTCACCCAGGGCGTAGATCGGCATCCCCCTTTCCTACCCCACGCGCTCCCTTCGCCTCGGAACCCGCGCACAAGCAAGAATCGGCACCTCAGAACCGGCACCCGCCCACACCTCGAAGGCCGTAGCGTCGTCGCTCATGTCCGACGCAACGCCGACGCCTCCAAGCCTTCCCGTCCCGCCGATCGCCGCTCCGATGCCGGTCGCCACCACACTCCACGGCGACACCCGTACGGACGAGTACGCGTGGCTGCGGAACCAGGAGGACCCGGCAGTCATCGCCCATCTCGAGGCTGAGAACACCTATGCGAAGGCGATGCTGGAACCGCTGGCAGGGCTCCAGGACACGCTCTTCAACGAGATCAAGAGCCGCATCCTCGAGACCGACCTCTCGGTGCCGACCGTCAAGGGGCGGTGGGCGTACTACGCCCGCACCGAGGAGGGGAAGCAGTACGCCCGACACTGTCGTCGGCCGGCCGCGGATGCGTTCGCCGAGGGTGCCGAGGGGGCCGAGGGGGCCGAGGGGGCCCGCAACGAGACGGGGCTCCTCGACGAGACCCTGTTGTTGGACGAAAACGTGCTCGCCGACGGGCACGACTACTTCGCCCTGGGAACGTTCGAGATCGACCATGCCCACGCCCGCCTGGCCTATGCGTTCGACACCGACGGCGACGAGATCTACGAGCTGCACGTGCGCGACCTCGCAACAGCCGAAGACATGGCCGAGGCAATCCAAGGAACGGCGGGCGGCGTGGCGTGGAGCAGCGACTCGA
Source organism: Acidimicrobiales bacterium (assembly GCA_043734485.1). Lineage (GTDB taxonomy): Bacteria > Actinomycetota > Acidimicrobiia > Acidimicrobiales > JANYDT01 > JAYUDQ01. Next base: position 6,328 of record JAYTFI010000421.1, read on the forward strand.
ACGTGCTCTTTTACACCGTTCTGGACGACGCGATGCGCCCGTGGCAGCTGATGCGCCACGTGATCGGGACAGACCCCACCGACGATGTGCTCGTGTTTCAGGAGGACGACGAGCGCTTCTACATCGGCGTGGCGACCTCAACCACGGAGGAGCTGATCGTCCTGACCATCGGCAGCCAGGTCACCACCGAAGTGCATGTTCTGCGCGCAGATGATCCGTACGCAGATCTTCTGCTCATAGCCCCTCGGCGTCAGAACATCGAGTACGGGATCGAGCACCATCGATCCGTCGACGGTAGCCAGCGGATGTTCGTGATCACGAACGACGGCGCGGAGAACTTCCGCCTCTGCGTCGGTGAGCCCGACGGCACGGCGGCATGGACTGCGGCCGCGCCGGAGTGGGAGCCCGACAGCGTGATCGGTGAAGCCGCCGCGACGAGTCGTCCGAAACTCGATGCGATCGACGTGTTCCGCTCCCATCTCGTCCTCTACGAACGGTCGGCGGGCATGGAGCGCATCCGCATCGTCGAGCTCGGCCCCGACGGTTCGATCGGGCCCTCCCGCGTGCTCGAACATGACGATGCCGTCCACAGCGTCTGGGGCATGGGCAACGCCGAGCTCGATGCCCCGATGCTGCGCTTCGGCTACACGTCGATGGTCACGCCGTCGAGCGTCTACGACCAGGACCTGCGCACCGGCGAGCGCATCCTACGGAAGCGTCAGCCCGTACTCGGCCTCTTCCAGTCCGAGGACTACGTGAGCACGCGTGAGTGGGCCACCACCGAGGACGGGACCCACATCCCGATCTCCATCGTGCGCCGCCGAAACACGCCGCTCGATGGCACCTGTGCCGGCCTGCTCTACGGCTACGGCTCCTACGAGATCTCGATCGACCCGACCTTCAGCTCGCTGCGCATCTCGCTACTCGACCGTGACGTCGTCTTCGCCATCGCCCACATCCGAGGCGGCGGCGAGATGGGCCGGCGCTGGTACCTCGGCGGCAAGTTCCTCCATAAGCGCAACACCTTCACCGACTTCGTCGCCTGCGCAGAGCACCTGATGACGAACGGCTACGTGGCCCGCGACCGGCTCGTGGCCCGGGGCGGTAGCGCAGGAGGCCTCCTCATGGGCGCAGTCGTGAATCTCCGACCCGATCTCTTCGCCGGGATCGTCGCCGAGGTCCCGTTCGTCGATGTGGTGAACACGATGCTCGATGCCTCGCTGCCGCTCACTGCGATCGAGTGGGAGGAATGGGGCAACCCCGCCGATGCTGCGTACTACGCGTACATGAAGTCGTATGCACCGTATGAGAATGTACGGTCAGCGCCGTACCCGCCGATGCTCGTCACCGCAGGACTCAACGATCCGCGAGTGTCGTACTGGGAACCTGCGAAGTGGGTGCAGCGGCTTCGAGCCCACACGACCGCTGCTGCACCGATCCTGCTGAAGACGGAGATGGGCGCAGGCCACGGCGGGCCGAGCGGCCGCTATGACGCTTGGCATGACGAGGCCGTCGTCCTGTCGTTCATCCTGCAGTGCGTCGGGCTGGCGGGGCAATCCGAGGAGCACGCCGTACGGTGACGCTCGTCCGCGTGTTCCGGGACAGTTCGATCTCGGCGGTCGTCGCCGGACTGGTCGCGGTCCTGGTCGGCTACACGAGTTCCGTGGCGCTGATCTTCTCGGCCGCCCGCGCACTGGGCGGCGATGATCGGCAAGTCGCATCCACCCTGCTCGGCCTGTGCGTGGCCATGGCCACGGTGATGCTGGTGTTGTCACTTCGTTGGCGTCAACCGGTGATGATCGCGTGGTCGACACCTGGCGCTGCTGTGATCGCAACGGCGGCGACGGCGAGCGGATTCCGCCTGAAGGAGGCCATCGGCGCCTACGTGGTGTGCGCCGGGGCCATCCTCATCGTCGGTGCCACCGGTTGGTTCGGGGTGCTGATGCGCCACATCCCCGGCGCCGTCGCCGCGGCCCTTCTGGCCGGTGTGCTGGCCCGCTTCGCCATGGACGGCTTCGCCGGTGCGGGTGTGAAGCCGCTTCTCGTCATCTCGATGCTCGTCACGTACGTGGTGTCTCGGCAGTTCCTCCCGAGGTACGCCGTCGTGATCACCAGTGCCGTGGGCATCGTGCTGGCGGTCGTGCGCGGGAACGCCTCGATGCGCGGCCTCGACTGGTCGATCGCCCGGCCGGTGTTCAC
>JAYTFI010000422.1:0-3622 GCA_043734485.1 Acidimicrobiales bacterium
CCGCGCCAGCCGCCGCGACGAAGCGGTCGCCCAGACCCGGTTGTTGCTGCTCGTACCATTCCCATGCGCCGAGGACATCAGCCTCGGCGAGCGGATGGAGCGTGAAGGGCAGGCTCACACCGTCTGTACTAAGAGCGACGTTCGTCGATGCGCAAGATGAGGTGCTCCCACGTCACGAGCTCGGCCTCGCCTGACTCCAGCTGCGTTGCTCTGCGTTCGGTCTCGGCCGACCACAGCCGCTCAACTTCGGCCTCGTCGAGGCTCTCCGAGTCGAGACTCGCGAGCAGGCCTGAGACGAGCAGCGCTCGATCCTCGACCGGAAGCGTCAGTGCTTGCTCCAGGAGTGTCTCGGCTGCATCGGTCACGACACAATTCTACCCCAACGCAGAGGGCCGGGCCACCGCATCGGCCTGCTGAACGGCCCATCCAACTCACCGAAGCCAACGACGACCGATCGGCCAGCCTCGCCCAACTGATGAGACTGTGCGACATCGCCAACGCCCTCGGCATCACCGTTGCCCAGCGAGCCGAGCTCAAGCCCTCCGCCGACTGATTACCGAGTTCACTCTCCGAGATCGGCGCTTTATCGCTCGTCATGTACCAAACATGTACCAGCGCGCACCGACAAGCCCAGGGGGACATGGGGGTGGAGAGGGAGGATGTCCCGCTTGTTGTTGAAGTGGGATGGTGATCCTGGTGTTGCTCAGGTCAGGCGTTGAACACGATCATGGACGCCGCCTGGGACGGGCATCGGGTAGTCTTCGAAGCAGATATCACCAAGTTCTGGCACTCCTCAAGGCGGGGTCATTTCGCCGTTGCTCGCGAACGTGTACCTGAACCGGCTCGACCGGAACTGGCAAACACGACATCGCAGTTTGGGGCGTCTCGTTGCGCTACGCAGATTTTCTGGTGATCATGTGCCGCTGGCGTTCCCAAGCACAGCGGGCCATGGCTGTCTGGGCTGCCCCGAGACGTTGCCCGCACCGCGCACATGCGCCGAGAACAGTGCGTCAAGCAACTACGCGCCCGACCAAGTGCGCCCCTCAACACCGGACATTGGCGCAATCATCGGGTTCCACATCGGTGTCTGGCCCGACGGCGTCGAGGTCGATGTTGGCGATCCGACGATCATGAAGCCAACCCCGGCCATCACTGCCGCCTTGAGACCGCCATCATGCACGGTCAAGTCATCATTATCGAACGAACGTTCGCTAGCTGCGAGTTGGGGCGTTGGTCGCGCTCGTCTTCGGTGGATTTCGTATCGTGCGATGTGGTGACATGTCGTGATGTACCTCCCGAGCCACTTCCAGGAAATCGACCCAATAGTGCTCCGTGATGCCGTGCGCGGGCTGGGCCCGGGTGAACTGGTCACCGTTGGGTCGCAGGGGCTGGAGGCGTCTGTCGTACCGTTGCTGATCGACGACGGTTCCACGCTGTTGACCGGTCATCTGGCGCGGGCCAACCAGCAGTGGAAGCGTGCAGATCTGAGCGTGCCGGTGTTGGTCATCTGGCGTGGGCCTGACGCGTACATATCGCCCAGCTACTACCCATCGAAGCGAGAGCACGGCAAGGTCGTGCCAACGTGGAACTACATCTCTGTGCAGGCACGTGGAACGCTGACCATTCACGACGACCCGACGTGGGTTGGTCAGCTCGTACGTTCACTGACCGAATGGCACGAGGCCCAGTTCGAAACTCCGTGGACGGTGGATGACGCCCCGCCAGAGTTCATCGAGACGCAACTGAAGGCGATCGTCGGCATCGAGATACAGATCACCTCTCTCGAAGGCAAATGGAAGCTGTCGCAGAACCGCCCTGAGTCAGATATTGCCGGTGTGATCAGTGGACTCGACCAACGTGGTCCGCTCACGAACGAGATCAAGGTCGCTCAGGCGGTGGCTGCGGCTTCGGGCGTCTTGACGCCGACCTGATCGACGTTCGCACCCCGTCCGGGGTGCTGAGCGAATGGTCGAAGTTTGGCCGGCGAGACGGACAGTTCGCGTTTTGGGCTTCGAGGCGGTCCAACGCGCAGAGATCCGAAGCATCCCGATCGGTGTTGTCCGATCGGGCCCGCTGAAGCTGCTCCGATGCCGCAGACGGAGCAAGCCCGAGCGGAGGTTGAGCCGTACAGCCCGCGCAATCACGGCCGAGCCGTAGTGTTACCGACCTGATTGTCTGGTGAGCGGTGGTGCTGTTCCGGCCGTGCTCTTTGAACATGGCTTGTTGGGAGGTCGATACTGGGAGTTGCTGCGGATGTCGTGTTGGCTGCGATGATCACGGTGATGGCAGTCGTGTGGCCGTGCCGAGACCCGATCGATACCTACATCGGTGTCGGAAGCAGTGTTGGTGTTCTCGTGCTGAATGTCGGCGTCTGTCGGGCCACGCTTGCGCCTGGCGGCGGTTACCGTCGCCAACTCCGCTGGCGCAATCAACGCCACCTTGTATGGGGCGGTCATGTCGCGGCGTCGACGATCACGAACTGGCAGCGGGCCGCGTTCAAGCGGATCGGAAGGATGCTCTGATACTCGGCCGAGTAGTACCAGCTCTCCGCAGCGGCGCGTGAGGGGAATTCGAGCACGGCGATGCGCTCGAAAGGCATGTCGCCTTCCAACACTGTGAACGTCCCGCCACGGACCAGGAATCGTCCGCCGTGGGCGTCGATCGTGGGCGACGATCGTGGGCGACACCTGACTGCGGTACTTTTCGTAGGCCTGGTGGTCGTCGATGTTCTCGTACACGATGCAGATCGCCTTCATTGCGTCCCCCTCGGTTCGTTGGATGTGGATCCGATCTCTTTGCGCGAGCCGCAGGCCGTCTGCGCCCGGTGCATGGTCCGCGACGAATGTTTGGCGGCCGCCATCGACGGCGACGAATCCGGGATCTGGGGCGGAACCCCCAGGCTGCAACGAAAGACGCTCCGCACGGCCGCATCGGCGCTGCCCTCGGCCCGTGACCTGGAGGGAGCACGGCTACTTGATCCCGAACTTGCGGCCCAACTTCGCTCGCCGCCCGGATCGTGTCGTGGGGATGCCCGTCGCCCGCGTCAGCTTACGTTTTGCCGCTGTGATCCCGAGCGCACGTTTCCACGAAAACGACAGTCCTGGTCCCAGCCTCATGGTCTGCCTCCCCCGATTCGTTGTCGATGTGCGCTCGGAACCTGGCCGGCCCCGAGTGGGCTGTTTCGGGTTGCTCACCGAGCCGCGAATGCGTTCCACATGAAGACGAACGCGAAGGCTGCGAGCCCCACGGCGATGAGATTGTTCTTGCCTGGAAGTAACGGGGTTGCGGCAAGTACGAAGAACACGACGGCGACGAGAAAGAAGATCGCCTGGACCGTCGGGCTCATTGCGCTGATTGCAAGCATGGTTGCTCTCCTCACTCGTGGATTGACCGGAGCATACGCCCTCACGGAACGCGTGTACACCAAGTGTTGAACCATCTGCGAACTGGTGTTATGTGAGCAACGCTCGACATGCAGCCCGTTGCAAGGCGCGGGCCTCCGACAGGGCGAACAGTCGGAGGGAGCCGGACGTTGGATCAATGGGGGTTGATCGACAAACGCCGCATTCCAATGTGGCGGGGACCACGCCGGAACGCTTGCCACTCTGATGCCCTGGCGGCG
>JAYTFI010000423.1:0-4310 GCA_043734485.1 Acidimicrobiales bacterium
TCGGGTAGTCGGCGCGGTCGCGCCACAACTGGGCGACGATGCCACTGAGCGAGGGGAAGGCGCCCTGGCCGACGAGCTTGAGACGGCCGATCAGCTCCCATGCGGCCGCGACACCGACGAGCCCGATCAGCCCTCGCAGGTGCGCGGCCCACCTTCGGGTGCGGACACCGGCCGCAGGTCGCGTCGTCGACTCCACGGCGGCCACGTCCGCGATCCCGACGCTCACGCGGCAGGGACGGCGAAGAGGAGGTCGCCGAGCCGGTCGCAGAGCGCGTGGAACTCGGGCGTCTTCATCAGCGACGGATGCCGAGGTCGGGGAAACTCGACTTCGACCACGTCGGCGATTCGCCCGGGCCGCGCCCGCATCACCACGACCCGGTCGGCGAGGAACACGGCCTCGTCGATCGAGTGCGTGACGAGCACGGTTGTGGGATGGCGCTCCTGCCAGATGCGCTGCAACTCGAGGTTCATCTGCCGGCGCAGGATCTCGTCGAGGGCGCCGAACGGCTCGTCGAGCAGAAGCACCGTAGGGTCACTGATAAGTGCACGTGCTATCGCGACACGTTGGCGCATGCCGCCGGAGAGCTGACCGGGGCGAGCGGCGGCGTAGCCGGTGAGCCCGACCAGCTCGATGAGCGCGTCGATCTTGGCCCGGTCGATCGGCCGATGCGCAACCTGGAGCGGCAGCTCGATGTTCGCCCGGACGCTGCGCCACGGCAGCAGTGATGCGTCCTGGAACGCAACACCGAGGCGGCCCTCCTTCCGCAGTTGCTCCGGCTCACGACTGTCAATAGCGAGCCGGCCGCCGTCGGGACGGTCGAGGCCGGCCAGCAGCCGCAGCAGCGTCGACTTCCCGCAGCCGGATGGGCCGATCAGGGCGACAAACGCCCCGGGCGGGGCGGTGAACGACACATCGTCCAGCGCCGTGACGGGTTGCCCGCCCAGTTGGAAACGCCGGCTCACCCCTTCGACGACGAGGCCGGCCTCGGCCACGTGCTCGGTCACGGCCCGGGTCAGATCTCGGCCAGCAGCGAGGTGTCGAACATCTCCTTGGTGCCCTTGATGCCGATCGAGTCGAGCGCCTTGAGGTTGGCGTCGATGCCCTCATCCGACATCGAGAACACGCCGGCCGCGGAATCTACGAGCGGCTTCTGCGCGGTGTTGAAGTAGACCTCGTTCTCGATCGTGCGGCCATTGCCCTTGAAGTACGAGTCGGCGAACGTGGGCGGGTAGACGGCCGGATCGACGAGGTTCTCCGTCCACCCCTGGCGGCTGGCCCGCAACCACGCCACGATCGAATCGCGGTCCTTGGCGAGCGTGTCCTTGGTGACGACGATGGTGTCGTTGAACAGCGTCACGCCGAAGTCGTAGAGCAGGAACGACGAGGCCTCCTCACCGGCCTGCTTGATCGTGAACGGCACGTTGGTGGTGAAGTCGATGGAGGCATCGATCTCGCCCTTCAGCAGCGGCGTCGGATCGTATGCGTACGGAACGATCTTTACCTTCGAGGCATCGATGCCGCTCGCCTTCAGCATGGCCTCGACGGCGAGCCCGTTCACGGGAGGCACTGCGAGCGTCTTGCCGATGAGGTCCTTCGGCTCGTTGATCCCGCTCTTCGTCAGGCTCACCACGCCGAGCGGGCTCTTCTGGTATTGGGTGCCGATGATGACGAACGGCGCCCCATCATCAACGATGGCCTTGATGGTGGTTTCAGGAGAGGTGATGGCGATCGGCGCCTTGTTCCCGAGCAGCGAGCTCTCCGGGATCACGTCGGGTCCACCAGAGAGGTACTGCAGGTCCAGTCCCTGGGCGGTGTAGTAGCCCTTCGAGAGGGCGACGAAGTATCCGGTGAACTCGGCGTCGTTCACCCACGAGGCCTGCATGGCGAGCTTGGTGGGAGTGCCGGCCGCGGCGGCACCGGCGGTCGTCTCCGCGGCGGCGGTCGTCTCCGCTGCGGCGGTCGTCTCCGCTGCGGCGGTGGTGTCGGAGCCGGAGTCCTTGCTACAGGCGGCGAGGAAGGCGGGGCCGCCGATCAGCAGGATCCCGCCCCCGGCCGAGCGGCGCAGGAAGTCTCGGCGGGAGAGCGTGAAGCGGGGATTGGGTCGGGACGGCGGCATGGCGGTTCTCCTTCGGTCGGGCGGTAGTGGCAATACGACGACTGCGTCGGGCGGTGTACGGGCCGGGTGGTATGCCTCGGAAGAGGCGGAACTGCGACACGCAAGAACGGAGCTCGGTGCGGTGGTGTAGGGGGTGGAGCAGGCGCTGCAGGGTTACGAGGGCTCGGGGAGGCCGAGATGGACGCGCAGCTCGGCGACGATGCCGAGCCGTTCGAACTCGGTGCCGGGCAGCATCTCCCAATGCACCCGGGCGGCCGGCCGCGGTGGCTCGTCGACCAAGCGCACGGTCGTGGGCGTGACGATGCGATCGACCCGGACGTCGTGCGGTTCGGCCGGCAGCTCACGGTCGACGTACTGGCAGTCGTGCACCACGTCGACCACGCACGAACTCGGCCCGGCCAGCCCGAGCTCGGACAGCGTGGCGAACTCGAAGTCGAAGTACCCGTGGCCCTTGCCGAAGCGCACGCCGTTGCGGCTCACGGCCGAGCCGCCGGTGACGAGGATCCCGAACGGGGCGCCGGTGGCCAGCTCCGCGAGCGGTGCGGGTCGGGCAAAGCGGTCGAACCCGTCCAGCGTGGCCGCGTAGCGCTCCTGGCCGGGAGGCACGTCGGCTGGGTCTATGGTCGAGAAGCCCCGCACGATGCCGTAGCTGGTCATGGCGAAGCCGACACCGGCCTTCAGCAGCTCCCAGCGCAGGTCTTCCAGGCAGTTGTCGGGCGTGATGAAGATGCGGTTCGTCCCCCGCTCGGTGAACGCGTCCAGCTCGAGCACCCGGGCCGCGCAGGCATCGCTGCCCTCGAAGTCGGTGATGAAGCTCCCGAAGTCCCAGTGGAACCGGGAGTCCGGGCGGGCGACCTTGCGCAGCTCGGTCCAGATCAGCTCGCGGTAGTCATCGGTTGACATCTCCGGCGCGGGCGTCTCGGCACCGGACATCTCAGGAACCAGCAATTCGTCAGTACTCATACCGTCCTTTCACTTTCGCCGGCCACGCAGCGCGGTGATGGTGCCGCCGGCCGAGCATTGGATGACGCGGGTGGGGGTGACGATGGTGTCGACCATGCAGTCGGGGTCGGCCTCGATGCGCTCGTCGATCACCTGGCAGTCGTGGACCACGGCCACCACCGGCACGCGGTCGTCGACGAGGCCCTGCTCGACGAGCAGCGCCCACTCCATGGCCAAGTAGCGCTGCCCGCCGCCGATGTGGCGGCCATCGGTGGTGACGGCCGTGGCTCCGGTGACGACCAGCTCCACGCGGCCGACGCTGCGGAGATCGGCCGGCCCGATGCGCTTGCCGAAACGCTCCATGCCGTCGAGGGTTGCGGCCATGGCCCGGTCGGCCTCGGCGATCGCCGCGCCTTCAATGCGCACGAAGCCGCGGCGCAGACCGTAGGTCGGCACCAGCAGTCGCTTGCCCTCGGCCATCGCCTGGCGGCGCAGGTCCTCGGTGGAGTTGTCCGGTGCGATGAATACCGTCCGGGCCGCGGTCCACGCCGGCTGTCCCCGCACCGCCCGATCCGCCTTCGACCGGTCGCTGAAGTCGGGCACGAAGTGCTTGAGGTCCATGTCGAAGCGCGAGTCGGGCCGGGCCACCTCGGCGAGGCGCTCCCACACGACGCGCCGGGCCCGCTCCTCCTGGTTCACGAACGTGCCGCGGCCCTGTTCGACCGACAGCAAGCCGTCGCGGGCCATCTCGTCGATGGCCCGGCGCAGCGTTCCGCGGCTCACGCCGAAGCGCTCCATCAGCCGGGGCTCGGGCGGAAGTGGCTCACTGTCCGACAGCGGCGCTTCGAGGGCCATGCGCATCAGCTCGTGGCGGACCCGCTCGTACAGCGGCTCGAGCGTGTCGGGGAGCCCGCCCTGTCGGGCCGAGGCCCTTTGACGCTCGCTCACCGGACGACGAGTCGGGCGGGGAGCCTGATGGTTCGGGCGCTGCATTTGATCGTCCGGGCGCTGCATTTGATCGTCCGGGCGCTGCATTTGATCGTCCGGGCGCTGACGCTCGCTCACGGGACGGCCACCGGCACGGGCTTGAAGGCGACGACGTCGATGAGGCCGAGGTCCGTGATGCGCAGTTCGGGGATGACGGACAGTCCGAGGAAGCTCAGCGTCATGAACGGGGCCGGCAACGTGGAACCGAGCGCGTGGGCGGCGGCATGCACAGCGTCGAGCTGGTCGGCCACCTCGGCGAGGCCG
>JAYTFI010000424.1:0-4582 GCA_043734485.1 Acidimicrobiales bacterium
AGAGCCCAAGGGCACGGCCGAGCTCGATCGTGGTGCGCACGATGGCGGCGTCGGCGGGGTCGACGAGGATGTCACCCACGAAGCTCTGATCGATCTTCAGTTCGGTCACCGGGAAGCGCCGCAGATAGGCCAGCGACGAATGGCCGATGCCGAAGTCGTCGACGCTCAGGCCGATGCCCATGGCGGCAAGCTCTGCGAGCACCACGCCCGCTCGCGCAGGATCGGCCATGACCGCGGTCTCGGTGATCTCGAGCGTGACCCTCCGAGCGTCCACGCCTGCGTCGTCAACAGCCGAGCGCACATCCCCCACGAAGGCCGGATCCAGCAGGTTTCGGGCCGAAATGTTCAGCGAGACCTGCACGTCGATGCCCTCGGTGGTCCAGGCCGCGAGCTGCGCGAGGCCGTGCCGTAGGACAAGGCGCGTCAGCGAGCGGATCAGTCCGCTGCCTTCGGCGTGCGGCACGAAGTCGCCAGGCGGAACGAGGCCACGCTCGGGATGGGGCCAACGCACCAGTGCCTCGACGGCGTTGAAGCACCCGGCCCGGATGTCGAACTTCGGCTGGTACTCCAGGATCAGCTCGTTACGCTCTATGGCCTGCTGGAGCTCGGCCACGAGGGCCAACCGGTCAACGGTCCGGCGGTCGAACGACGCGTCGTACTGCTGCACTCCACCGTGCCTGGCCTTGGCCCGGTACATGGCGACATCGGCCTTCTTCAGCAGCTCGTCATAGGTCGTCCCGTGGTCCGGCCCGGCCGCGACCCCGATGGTCGCCTCGACGAGCAGCGACAGCCCGTCCACCACGAACGGCGCATGCAGCGCGTCGACCGCCCTCTGGGCAACCGCATCGGCCTCCTCGCTGGACGCAAGATCCGTCAGCAGGATCACGAACTCGTCGCCACCCACACGGGCGATCAGATCGTGCTCCCGCAACGCGCCCGCCAGCCGGGGACCGATCCCGGTCAGCAGCTCGTCGCCGAAGCGATGCCCCAGGGTGTCGTTGATCTCCCGGAAGCGGTCGAGATCGATGAGCAAAAGCGCGACCCGCCGACCGCGGCCGAGCGAATCGGTGAGCGCGGCTTCCGCCGCAGACTCCAGCGCCTCCCGGTTGGGAAGGCCGGTGAGCTGGTCGCGATGCGACAGCCGGAGATTCGCATCCACGGTCGCGCGGATCTCGCCTCGCATGGCCTGGGTGGTGTCGACGACGAGGCGCAGCAGCAGCAGCCACAGCAGGGCGAAGCCGATCACGACGGTGGCCGCAACAGCGACGCGATGGACCGGGGTCGCCGCACACAGCACCGCAATCACAACTCCGAGCGCGCCGAACCCGACGAGGCTCACGCCCGCGTACATTCGGAGGAATCCTGTTCGCATCGTTCTCGGCTTTCCTTCGGCTGTCCTTCGACGGGGACCGAACCCAGCTTGACCGCAGGAGGCAGCCCGGCGGCGACCCGCCTGCCAGACTCGGAGGCGATGAGCCAGACCGCCCCGACAGACCTGACCGACTTCAGTATCGCCGCCGTCCACGAGGCGATCGCGGCCGCTGTGCCCGACCGGGTCTGCCTCGTGTGGCGGAACAAGCGGATGACGTGGGCCGAGATGACCGATCGCACCCGCCGACTGGCCAACTACCTGATCGGCCGCGGCGTCAGCAACCCGGTGCAGCGGGAGTTCCTGGACGGCCACGAGGCCGGCCAGGACACGCTCGGCATCTACCTCCACAACGGCAACGAGTTCCTCGAGTGCATGCTCGGCAGCTACAAGGCCCGCGTCGCCCCGTTCAATGTGAACTACCGGTATGTGGCCGACGAGCTGCGGTACCTGCTGAACGACAGCGGCTGTCGCGTCGTCGTCTACCACTCGGCCTTCGCTCCGACGCTGGCCGAAGTGCTGCCCGATCTGCCGAAGATCGACATCCTCCTCCAGGTGGCCGACGACTCCGGAAACCCGCTCCTGCCCAACGCCGTCGACTACGAGGAGGCGTTGGCGAGTGCGTCGGATGAGCGGCCAGAGGTGCAGGTGATGGGCGGCGACTGGTCGCCCGACGACCTCTACATCCTCTACACGGGCGGAACGACGGGTATGCCGAAGGGGGTGCTGTGGCGCCAGGCCGACATCGCGGCGAGCGCGCTCGGGCTGCGCAACACCGCAACCGGGGCCGAGTGGACATCCGTCGACGACCTGATCGCCTCGGTGGTCGCGTCTGACCCGCTCATCGTCCTCCCGGCCGCGCCATTCATGCATGGCGCCGGGCAGTGGATCGCGTTCTCGGCCTGGCACCGCGGCGGCACGTGCGTGATCCAGGACGAGGTGACCCGGCTGGACCCGGTCGACCTTTTGAACGTCTGCCAGCGAGAGGGCGTCCAGTTCCTCCAGATCGTGGGCGACGCGTTCGGCCGGCCGATCGTGGACGAGATCGAGCGGGCCGCGACGGCCGGCACGCCGTACGATTTGTCGAAACTGGCGATCTTGCTCAGCGGCGGCGCCGCACTGAGCCTCCCGCTGAAGCAGCGCTTCCTGGCCGCGATCCCCCACGTGCTGCTGATCGACGGCATCGGCTCCTCTGAGGCGGGCGGGCAGATGCAGAACGTCTCGAGCGGCTCACCCGACGGCGCGTCGACGGGCACGTTCATCTGCGCGCCGGGCAACCACGTGCTCGACGCCTCGCTCAGCACCGTGCTGGAGCCGGGCCACCAAGGCGAGGGCTGGCTGGCCAAGAGCGGTCGTCTGCCCCTCGGCTACCTCGGCGACGCGGCGAAGACGGCCAAGACCTTCCTCACCGTCGCCGGCGTCCGCTACTCCGTGCCTGGCGACCGGGCCCGCCTGCTGGCACCCAATGCGGCCTCCAACGGGATGCCCGTAGTCGAGATGCACGGCCGTGATTCGGTCACCATCAACTCCGGTGGCGAGAAGATCTTCGCCGAGGAAGTCGAGGCCGCGATCGTCTCGCACCCCGGCGTGTACGACGTTGTCGTGGCCGGCCGGCCGAGCGAGCGGTGGGGCAACGAGGTGATCGCCATCGTCCAGCGGACGAAGGGCATGAACGTCAGCGAGGCTGAACTACTGGAAGAGGCCGCCCGGCACATCGCCCGCTACAAGCTGCCGAAGGCGTTCGTGTTCGTGGACAAGGTGCTGCGATCGCCGAGTGGCAAGGCGGACTACCGCTGGGCCAAGCGCGTGGCTGCCGGCTGAGTGGAACCAGCTGATTTTGCGGTACTGACCCCGCGAACTTTGTCGGCGAATGCCGATGTCAGCGGCGTTGAGCGACAAAGTTCGCGCCTTCCAGTCCCCCGAGTCACCCGACGACCGGTGACGAGCCGACCTTCGCAGCCCAGTCCTTCAGCGAGCTCTTCATCACCGAGTCGGTCGTGATCCAGCGAAGCTCCGCGCCGCCGGGAACCTCCGAGTAGCGCACGTTCAGCAGTTTGTGGGCGGTACCGAACTCGAGGTCGGCGCGGCCCGGCAGATCGGAACTGCCGAAGCGGGGATCGGCATAGTCGGCCGTGAGATTGGTGACCCGCTGCTGCTTCAGGTACCGGCGGATGATGGTCGTCATCGCCACCGTGTCGGCACCACCCACGGGCACCACGCGCAGGGTCATGCCGTCAGAACGACGGGTCCACGTCTGTGTGGCCTGCACAAGATCGGCAACGGCGCGTGCATCGCTAACGAGCCGATCGGACGTATACGCGTTGTGCTTTGCTGCCACGTAGTTGACGGCGAACACCGCCAACAGCGTCACGACCAACACCAGGATGAAAGTACGTCCACGTACCAATCGGCCCTGCTGCAGCTCCGCGCTGCCTCGAACGGGCCTAGCTTCGTGCACCGACACCGTGTCAGCTCCCGGCCTTCTTCACTGCGTGCCCGCCGAAGGCGTTGCGCAATGCGGCCAGCACCCGAAGCCCGTAGGCGTTCTCCTCGCGGCTACCGAAGCGGGCGAACAGCGAGGAGGCGATCGTGTAGGCCGGAGCGCCGTATTCGACTGCGGCATCGACCGTCCATCGACCCTCGCCCGAATCGTCGACGAAGGCCTCGAGAGAGTCCAGACCGGGGTCGGTCACAAGCGCACTGGCCAGTAGTTCCAGGAGCCATGAGCGCACCACCGAACCATGGTTCCAGACGTCGGTGAGCTTGGCCTGGTCGACCTGGAACGGGCTCTTCTCGATGATCTCGAGACCCTCCCCATAGGCCTGCATCATCGAATACTCGATGCCGTTGTGGATCATCTTGACGAAGTGGCCGGACCCCGATTGGTCGTCGACATGCATCTCTCCGTTCTCCGGGGCGAGCGTCGTGAAGATGGCCTTGCAGGTGTCGTATGCACTCTTCGGGCCACCGATCATGAGGCAGTAGCCGTTGGCTAGGCCCCAGATGCCGCCCGAGGTACCGGAGTCGAGGAGCGTGATGCCTTTCGCCGCGAGCTGGATGCTGCGGGCCTGCGTCTCCTTGTAGTTGGAGTTGCCGCCGTCGACAACGATGTCCCCGGCACCCAACAGGTCGCGGAGCGAGTCGACGGTTGACTGGGTCGGTCCGCCGGCCGGCACCATGATCCAGACGATCTTGGGGGATGGAAGTGCGGCC
>JAYTFI010000425.1:0-6114 GCA_043734485.1 Acidimicrobiales bacterium
ACGAGCGATCGGCGACGGCGTGACCGTCCACCACGGACATATGCCAGAGGTCACACTCCACTCGCAGACGACGGCGTCATTGGTCATCGCCATGTTCGACTACGTCGAGTCGGCCGGCGACCGCCCGATCGGGTTGCGCGGCTACGGCCACTACCACGAGTCCTACATCAGGTCCGACGACGGGCTGTGGCGGATTCGTCGCCTCCAGCTCACCCGACTGCGCGTCGATCCGCTATAGCCGGCGCGCCCGGATCCCCGATCTCTTCACCGACGCGTCGACCATTTGACAAACCAGTTGCACGAGTTCTTTCGATCCCGAAAAAAGCGCCAAACCACTGGAGGAACACGCATGACATATACAGAGTCGACCACTGCCACCGAGGTCATCGAGGGGATCGACCTGACGGGACGCGTCGCGGTGATCACTGGAGCGTCCGGCGGCATCGGGCTGGAGACCGCTCGCGCATTGGCGTCCGCCGGTGCCACCGTCGTACTCGGAAATCGTGATGCTGCCAAGGCACAAGTTGCCGCGACCGCTCTTCGTGCCAGTGTCGCGCACGCGGATGTAGAGCTGGGCGACCTCGACCTCGCATCCCTCGCGAGCGTCCGCGCATTCGCAGCGTGGGTCAACGGCAATCACGACCGAATCGATCTTCTCCTCAACAACGCGGGCGTGATGGCCACTCCCCTCGGGCGCACTTCCGACGGGTTCGAGCTGCAGTTTGGTACGAACCATCTTGCCCACTTTCTCCTCACCAAGCTCCTGTTGCCCGGTCTGCTCGCATCGGGATCGGCTCGGATCGTGACGGTCACTTCGAGCGGTCACCATTAGGTGGAATCAACTGGGCCGACCCGAACTACGAGAACAGTGAGTACTCAGCGTGGCCGGCGTACGGGCAGTCCAAGACTGCCAACATCCTCTTCACGATCGAGTTGGAGCGTCGGCTCGGTCAACGCGGCGTGCATGCGTACGCGGTTCATCCCGGCACAGTCGGGACCGATCTCTTCCGGTACCTGACGGAGGAGGAGCGCACAGCGTTAGGCGAGCGAATCTCCGGTGCGGGGATCGTGATGAAGACGCCGGCCCAGGGCGCCGCGACCAGTGTCATGGCCGCCACGTCGCCACATCTGGCCGATGAGGGTGGCTCGTACCTGGAGGACAGTCATGTCAGCAACTCGGTAGCGGCCCACGCCAAGGATCCTGCGGACGCGGTGCGGCTCTGGACACTCAGCGAGGAGCTTGTCGGTGAGCCGTTCCCGACATGATTGAAGAGTTCCGAACTGACGTGTGTCGGCAACGTGAGATCATCCCTCGTCGTTGACCCATCGGGACGAATCGTTGCAGAGGGAAGAACCCGTCGTGGGCAAGGCCCGGGGCATGGCCGTTGAACCGCCGAGCGCGACAGCAGCCGCACAAGCGGCAAGAACTCGTTCCGAGCCTGTGCGCGTCGCTGACACGCTCAAGCAGGTTGCGATGCGGCGGGCCATGACCGATGGTGCGGAGTGCATCATGATGGTGCGCTCCTTCGTTGATCGTCGAGGCGAGTCGTCGCGTGTCGCGTGTCGCGTGTCGCGGGTCGTTCAGGGTGGGGCAGCGACGCCAAGTCGCGAACGTGACCAGGGTATGTCGGGGTCGGCGCGCGGCTCGACCGGCAGGCCGAGCACGCGTTCGCCAAGGATGTTGCGCTGGATCTCGTCGGTGCCGCCCCGGATCGACATCGACGGTGCGGTGAGGAGGTCGACGCTGCCGGCCCAGTCGGCGAGCATCGCGTCTGCCCCGGCGGCAGCCGCGACGAGAGCGGCCCGCTGTTTGAACGAGCGTGCACCGTGCAGCTTCATGCCTGACCCCTCGGGGCCCGGCCGTCGACCCGTACGTTGGTGGGCCGCGGCGCGGAGCTGGGTGAGGCGGATCGCCTCGTCGAGGCAGTAGAGCTGCATCGCTTCGTCGCGAAGGACACGGGACTGGAGGCGGTCGCGCACCACCAGGTCGGCGAGCCACGCCGGCCATGACGATGCGCCAACCTTCGGTGAGCTGCGGTCGGCGCCGGCGCGCTCGTGGGCGAGCAGCGCCACGGCGACTTGCCACCCTCCGTGCTCCTCGCCGATGCGATCGATGTCGGGCACCTCCGCGTCGGTGAGGAAGACTTCGCTGAAGTGGGAGTCGCCGTTCATCTGGACGAGCGGCCGGACGACGACACCAGGGGCCGACAATCGTACGGCGAACATCGTCAGCCCCCGATGTTTCGGACGTTGCGGATCGGTGCGGGCGAGGCAGATCCCCCAATCCGCGTAGTCGGCGCGGCTGGTCCACACCTTCTGGCCGTTGAGGCGCCAGCTGTCACCCACCCGAACGGCCGTGGTTGCCACGTTGGCGAGATCTGATCCGGCGTCCGGTTCGGAGAACAGCTGGCACCAGATCTCATCTCCGGCAGCGATCGGGCGGAGCCAACGCAACTGCTGGTCAGGCGTGCCGTGCTCGAGCAGCGTCGGTCCGACCATCTTCAAGCCGACCCGGAACGGGTACATGTCCGGGAGCGCGAACTGCCGGTGCACGTCTGCGATCCGTTGTGCATCGGTCACATCCGCGTCTCGGCCACCGTGCACGGCCGGCCAGGTCGGCACGGCGAAACCCTCGCGGACGGTGGCGGCGAGATATCGGTGGCCTGCGGCGAGGTCGTAACCTCCGGCGCCAAGGGTCGTGTCTCGTTCTGATCCGTCTCGACGTGCTGCACACCCGTCGAGAGCGCGACGAACGGTGTCCTCCAATGACTCGGAGGCAAGCTCGTTCACGGGGAGGTGACCCCCTGGGTCATGGTTGCTCCTGTTGCGGCTTGGTCGTCGGTCGATAGGCGATCGCCTTCGACTCCAAGAATGCGGCGAGTCCTTCGGGGCCGTACTCGCGTCCGATGCCCGATTGCTTGAAGCCTCCGAACGGCGCGTCGGTGGCCAGCGCCGCTCCGTTCACACGCACCTGTCCGGTTCGTAGCCGACGAGCGACCGCGACTCCGCGCTCGATGTCGGCGGTCCACACCGACCCGGACAGGCCGTAGTCCGAGTCGTTCGCGATCGCGATCGCCTCGTCGAGCGAATCGTACGCAATGATCGAGACAACGGGTCCGAAGATCTCTTCTCGAGCTACCCGCATGTCATTCGTGACTCCGGTGAGCACCGTCGGATCCACGAAGAAACCGCGCTCCAGACCAACAGTGCGACCGCCTCCGATCACCGCCGTCGCGCCTTCCTCGCGGGCGAGATCGAGATAGCCGAGCACTCGGTCGAGCTGAGCCTTCGAAACGAGCGGGCCAGTTCGAGTTGCCGGGTCGAACGGATCACCGGGTGGCCACTTCGCGATTGCCGCACAGATCGCCTCCACGAACGTGTCGTGGCTCTCCCGAGGGACCAGCACCCGGGTCTGGGCGGTGCACGCTTGGCCGGTGTTGCCGATCGCCAAGGGTACGAGCCGCTTCAACGTGTCGGCGAGGTCCGCGTCGTCGAGCACGATCGCGGCCGACTTCCCGCCGAGCTCGAGGCCGACCCGGGTCATGTTCGCGGCAGCCGCGGCCATGATCCGGCGACCTGCCGCCGTGCTGCCCGTGAACGCCACCTTGTCGACGCCACGGTGGGAGACCAGGTGCTCGCCAGCCGCCCGATCGGCCGGCACGATGCTCACCAACCCATCAGGGAGGCCCACTTCCGCGAGTACATCGGCCAGGACCATCGACGACAGCGGAGTGTTGGGGGCAGGTTTCACCACGACGGCGCAACCCGCCAGCAATGCCGGAGCGAGCTTGTTGACGATGCTGCGCAGCGGGGCGTTCCACGGCACGATCGCGGCGACCACCCCGACGGGATCGTGGACGACCGTCGTCGCTCGCCCCACGCTGCGTTGCTCCTCGAACGGGTACGAACCGGCCAGCGACACGTAGTAGTCGATCGTGGCGATCGGCTGGAGCACCTGATCCGCCTTCGCTGACGAGATCGGTGCGCCCATCTCGGTGGTGATCACCTGCGCCAACTCGTCGGCTCGGTCACCCAGGCGCCGACTGATCTCCGCGAGCACCTGGGCCCGCTCGCCCGGCGTGCACTTGGACCATTCGCCGCCGTCGAAGGCACGCCGAGCGGCTGCAACCGCCCGGTCCATGTCGGCCAATCCACCTTCGGGCACCCGCCCGACGACCTCCTCGGTGCTCGGGCACATGATCTCGAACACTGCGTCGGTCTCGGGAGCGACCCACGCACCGCCGATGAACAACTTGTCGCGCGCGTACATGTCAGCCGCCGTCCGTCAGCGGAGCGGCGGCGGGCTGGTAGCCGTCCTCCGACGGTTGTGGCGGGCGCCAGAACATGCCGGCCGCCACCATTGGATGGTGCTGACGCGTGAACAGTCCCGACGTGAGACCTCCGTCGACGTAGAAACTGGCCCCGTTCACGAAGCTGGCGAACGGACTGTTGAGGAACACCATCGGCCATGCCTGCTCTCCCGGGCGGGCCATGCGACCCATCAGGCGCGGCCAATGCTCGATCATCTCCGCACCGAAGTCCTTCGAGCGCACCGCCTTGCTGAATTCGCGGCTCGCCGGGGTGAACGTACCGCCCGGGTTCACGCAGTTGATCCGGATGCCGAGTTCGTTGAGGCCGATCGCCCTCCACGCGGTGTAGACGTTGACCGCCTCCTTCGACACGTCGTACGGGTAGCCCAGCACGGCGAGCTTCGACTCGAGCCAGTCGAGCATTGCTGCGTCGTCACCGAGCGCGAGCAGCTCGAGCAAGGCATCGACGTGGTACGGCCAGTTGACCGCCGCCGTCGACCCGATCGAACAGACAGCCGAACCCGGCGCCATCGACGGCACGATTCCTTCGGTGAAGCGGCGCAGACCGCAGAAGTTGATCGACAGGATCGTGCGCGGTTCGGCCGTACCGGGAACGCCCGCACAGTTGAACAGGGCGTCGACCGGCCCGCCGATCGCATCGACGACTGCGTCGATCGAGGCTGCGTCGGCGAGATCGAGCAGGTGACTCCGGGTAACTCCCTCCACCTCGATCGTCTGGATGTCGACACCCACGACGTCGGCGCCGAGTGTGACAAGGATCTCGCACGCCGCCCTGCCCATTCCCGAAGCGGCACCGGTCACGACGACACGCTGGCTGCGGTATCCCCAGGGATCGTCGCTCGCCGGCAACAGCGGGTCCGGTGCGGATTTGGTACTCAACGTTCTCCTCGTGGTGGTTGTCCAAGGAAGGGCCGCCGACGGGGACAACCTTCGTACTTGACACTACTGTTAGGTCCTGCTGCCTCGCGGTGTTCGGGCAGGACGCAGCGCGTCCAACTTCGTCACGCTCATCGCGTCTCAATTCTCGTTCGCACCCTCGATCAAGTGCCGAAATCGATCCCCAGCAACCTTCATCATCGCGCGACGAACTGCGGCGTGCGCCGTTGAGCGACCGCCGCCACGCCCTCGCGGTAGTCGGCGGAACGCCGCAGGATCTGCTGCGCTGCGTGTTCCAACTGGGTGGCGCGTTGCACCTCCGCAACAAGCGCGCCTCGCATCGTGCGACGAATCGCACGTACGGCCAGCGGGGCTGACTCGGCGATCTCGTGAGCAAACGCGCGAGCCTCGTCCCGGAGCGCCCCCGCCGGAACGACTCGGTCACACAGACCCATGGCGAACGCCTCGTCGCCCGTGACCCGCCGTCCCGTGTACAACATCTCGAGTGCGCGCTGCTCGCCGACCACGCGGGGCAGGGTGACCGTGAGACCGAAGCCCTGGTGGAAACCGAGGCGGGCGAACGTCGCGCCGAAGCGCGCCTCCGGGCACGCCACACGGAAATCGGCGGCCAGCGCGAGACCGAGCCCAGCGCCAATCGCCGCGCCCTGGACGGCACAGACGATCGGGACACTTCCGCCGAACATCCGCGCGACCTGGACGTACAGCGGGTTCGTGTTGCCGGCAGGGAGGTCGTCCGCGAGCGGGCTCAGCCGGGCACCGGCGCAGAAGTGCTTGCCGCTCGACACCAGGACGATCGCTCGACACGAGGCATCGACCTCGAGCTCGTCGAGGGCGTCTGCGATGCCCGTGGCGAGATCCACGTCGATGTAGTTGTCGGGACCGCGAT
>JAYTFI010000426.1:0-2346 GCA_043734485.1 Acidimicrobiales bacterium
GAAAGCCCGCCGATCACGAACGTGGTGATGAAGCCGACGGCGAAGTACATCGCCGTCGTCATCCGCAAGGCACCGCCCCAGAGGGTGGCTGTCCAGTTGAAGATCTTCACGCCGGTCGGTACCGCGATGAACATCGTCGACACGCCGAACGCAGATACCGCAACCGGTCCGAGTCCGACGGCGAACATGTGGTGGGCCCACACGCCCCAGCCCATGAAGCCGATGGCAATGCCGGAGAACACCACGACCTGGTAGCCGAACAATGGCTTGCGGGCAAAGGTCGGCAGGACCTCGGACACGATGCCCATGGCCGGCAGGATGAGGATGTACACCTCAGGATGGCCGAACAGCCAGAACAGGTGTTGCCAGAGCACCGGATCACCGCCGGCGGCCGGGTTGAAGAAGTTTGCCCCGAACGTTCGATCGAACATCAGCAGGAACAGCGCCACCGTGATGATCGGCATGGCGAAGAGCATCAGGAACGACGCTACGAACGTCATCCATGCGAAGACCGGCATCTTCAGCAAGGACAGACCAGGGGCTCGCATGTTGAGCACGGTGACGATGAAGTTGACGGCGGAGACCGTGGAGGCGATGCCGAGGATCTGCAGACCGAAGACCCAGAAGTCGATGTTGTGTCCCGGCGAGTACGTGATCGACGTGTTCGGGGCATAGCCGAACCAGCCACCGTTCGGCGCCCCGCCAAGGAAGAACGACGAGTAGATGAAGATCCCGCCGAGGATGAACGCCCACCACGAGAAAGCGTTCAGCCGAGGGAACGCGACATCACGGGCACCGAGCTGCAGCGGAAGGAAGTAGTTGAAGAACGCGCTCGACAGCGGCATGACGACGAGGAACACCATCGTGGTGCCGTGCATGGTGAACATCTGATTGTAGGTGTCGGCCGTGAGGACAGTGCCGTTCGGAACGGCCAGCTGAAGGCGGATGAGGAGGGCCTCGATGCCGCCGATGACGAAGAAGATGAGCGACGCTGCGCCGTACATGATGCCGAGGCGCTTGTGGTCGACCGTGGTGATCCACGACCACACACCCTTGTGCGATTCGGACGGGCGGCGCAGCAGGCCGGGATCAGCCGGCGGCGAGTAGTCGACAAGCGCGTCTCGCGAGGCCGAACGGGCTGTAGGACTAGAGGGTTCGAGAACGATGGCCATCAGTGGACTCCGACTGCCGATGAGAACGGGGGACGTGCTGTGTGGATCATCGAAAAAGGATCACTTCAGCGAGAGGACGTAGGCGACGAGTTTGTTGACTTCGTCTTCGTTGAGCTTGCGGATGACCATCTTCGAGCCCGGCTTGAACACCTGCGGGTTACGCAGCCAGGCCTTCAGGTTGCGCTCGTTCAGTTCGGCGATGGCCCCGGCGAAGTGCTTCCGGCTGCCCACATGGCTGAGGTTCGGACCGATCTTCAGCGTCTCAGCGCCGCTGGCGTCCTTCTCGTAGCTGTTCGTCTTGCTCGAGTCGACCCAGTGGCATGCGGTGCAGCCGCCCGAGCCGTTGAACAGCACCTCGCCGGCCTTGGCCATGTCGGAGGTCGGCGTCGCCGCCGGTGCAGTCTGCTCGGTCAGCCACTTCTGGAAATCGGCCGGTGAGTCGACCTTGACTTTGAAGCGCATGTTGGCGTGCGACGTGCCGCAGAACTCGGCACACTGGCCGTAGATCGTCTTGCCGGCATCGTTGGCGTCGGTGTTCAGCGTGAGCTTGTTGATACGGCCCGGGATGGCGTAGATCTTGCCGGCCAGCTTCGGTACCCAGTAGTTGTGCATCACGTCTTCGGACGTGATGAGCAGACGGACGTTGCGGCCGGCGGGCACGTGCAGCTCGTTGGCGCCGACGACGACCTTGCCCGCTTCCTGGACCACGTTTCCGATGTTCTTCGGATTGCGACCCTCAGCCTTGGCCGTGTCGACATCGGCCGGGTTCGCCATCGTGACGAGCTTCGGGGCCAGCTTCTCCTGCCCGACTTGCGGGTAGTGGTACTCCCACCACCACTGGTGCCCGACGACGGTGATGTTGTAGGCGTTCTTCGGCTCCTCGTGCTGCTTGATGATCGCAGCGGTGGAGAACACACCCACGCCGGCGAGCATCATGGCGGGGACTGCGCCCCAGAAGAGCTCGAGCTTGGTGTTGCCGTGCACCTGCTTGGGGACGTGGTCCTCGCCCTTGCGTCGGAACTTGATGACGCAGAAGATCACCAGCGCATAGACGAAGATGCCCATCCCGATGGAGATGGCGAACACCGGCCGGGCCAGGCGGGTGATGTCGCGGGCGGCAGGGCCTTCCGGCTTGAAGGTGTCCTGCGGCGCCTTCCTCGCGCACGCGCTGAGG
>JAYTFI010000427.1:0-1517 GCA_043734485.1 Acidimicrobiales bacterium
GCACGGGAGGTGTCAAGAATCGCACGTCCAACTCATGGGTGTGCCCAGGCTGTGGCGCGTTCGCATTCGGCGAGCAGGCCTTTTGCGGCAGGTGCGGACTCCAACGTCTCGAGCGGACCTTCGCCAATGAGGCGTCGACCGAGTCCGCGCCACCGGAATCGCCGGTGGTCGCAGACCGGAGATCTCCGATTCCGAGGTCTCTCCTCGTCGGCATCGCGCTGTTGTTCCTGCTGCTCGGTGGTCTCGCCGCGCTCGTCGCGAAGGATGTCCGCAGCGATTCGCACAGGCCACCGTCGCCACCGCCGGTCGCGTTCGGTCTCGCGGCCGACTACGGCTGTTCCGACTACGGCTGTTCCGACGACGCCGGTTCGGAATACGCCTGTTCGGAATACGCCTGTTCCGACGACGCCGGTTCCGACTTTGCCCATTCCGTCAGGGGCGGGACTCGGCCGATGACGAGGATCGACTGTCCGAACGGCGGCTTGACCCGAGCCTCGATCCATCGAGTGGAAGGCACGACGCAGTTGTCGTAGAGCCGACTCAGCCGTCGATGTGTCGGCCGTTTGCCGAGCAGCCTCGTGACGAGCAGCCAGGCAAAGAATCCTGGCAGGTTGACGTAATGAGCGGCCACGATCTCGAAACCCGCCCGCTCGAACCGATGGCACAGGTCTCGCTTGCGGTAGCGGCGGACGTGGCCGATCGATCGGTCGAACCCGCTCATCAACAGCGGGAACGCCGGGCTGAAGACGGCGACGGAGCCGCCCGGGCGAACCAAGCCGAAGAGCTCCTTCAACACGGCCTCATCGGTTTCGATGTGCTCGAGCACATTGGAGAGCACCGCGCCATCGAACGGCGCGAAGTTCACAGCATCTCGGACGTAGCCGTGCACCGTGGTGACTCGGTCGTCGACGATCGTCGAATCCGCGAGCACGGCACTCGCCCTCGCAGACGGTTCGACCGCGACCACGTGGGCGGCGGTCTTGAGCAGCGCGTGCGTGAAAGTGCCCACCCCGGCACCGAGTTCGAGTACCGTGCCGAAGGCGGCCGGTTCCACGAGCGAGCGAACCCACTCGTTGTAATGCGGCACGTTGACGTCGAGCTCTTCCAAGGTCTGCTCGAGCGCGAGGTCGGCGTCTTCGAAACTCGCATGTCCTGGGCGGCGCCTCATCGTGGCCCAAAGCTATCCGCCCAGCCCCGCAAGCGGCTGTTGAACGGCGCGCAACGAATGACTTGACGGTGTCACCGGATGATCTCCTGGCGGTCGTCACCTAGACTGCTGCCGCCCGACGACCGAGCGAAGGACATATGCGTTCACGAATTGCAATCATCGGTACCGGATACGTCGGACTGACAACGGGCGCGTGCTTCGCCCACCTCGGACACGACGTGGTGTGCGCCGACATCGATCCCCGACGAATCGAACGGCTCTCACATGGCATCCTGCCAATCTTCGAGCCGGGCCTGCAGGAGATCGTCGAAGCCGAAATCGAGAGCGGCCGCCTGCGTTTCGTCGTCGG
>JAYTFI010000428.1:0-3993 GCA_043734485.1 Acidimicrobiales bacterium
ATGACCCTGGCCACGGCTGATGCATCGGGCGCGCCATCGGCGCGGACGGTGCTTCTGAAGGGTTGCGACGAACGTGGCTTCGGCTGGTTCACGAACTACGAGAGCCGCAAGGGCCGGGAGCTGGCGGTCAACCCTCGTGCGGCGCTCAACTTCCGATGGGGTTCGCTGGAGCGCCAGGTCGGTGTGGTCGGCGATGTCGAGCGCATGGGTCACGCAGAGAGCGACGAGTATTTCAACTCACGACCGCGGGCCAGCCGCATCGGTGCGATCGTAAGTGCACAGAGCACTGTGATCAGTTCGCGTGCGGAGATGGAGGGATCGGCCGCCCGTCTCGATGCCGGCCCTTCTGCCGCAATCGTCCGACCGTCGAATTGGGGCGGGTTCCGCCTCGTTCCCCGCACGATCGAGTTCTGGCAGGGTCGTCCCAACCGGCTGCATGATCGGCTCCGCTATCGGCGTGACACGCCGGGCGCCGAGTGGGTGATCGAGCGTCTGGCGCCCTGACGGTGTCCGAGCGGCGACAGCCCTCGATGGGCAGGCGGGTCACGAAGGGCGGGCCGGAGCGATGGTCATCCGGCGGTGACAGTCGCGGCCGGGCCCCGCGTCGGGTCGACCGCGACGTCCCTGCTCAGGTCGCTCGTGGCGAGGTCGCCCGTGCTCAGGTCGATCGTCTTCGTCTCGAGCGCCTTCACCACAGCGGCCACGATGCCGGCTGCGTCGAGCCCGAGCTCGGCCAGGATCTGGTTCGGTTTGCCTTGCGGGATGAAGCGGATCGGGGTGCCGAGCACGATCGTTGGTGCCGCGGCCAGTCCCCGGGCAAGCCGGGCCTCGGACAGCAGGTCGGCGATGGCTGAGCCGACGCCGCCCTCGCGGATGCCATCCTCCACGGTGACGACGAGGCGGTGCGACGCAGCATCGTCGATCATCACCGGATCGAGCGGCTTCACCACACGCGGGTCCCATACCGTGACCGTCAAGCCATGCTCGTCGCTCAGCGCCGCCGCGGCCTGTTCGGCCGCTTCCAGAAGTCGGCCGACGCCGACGAGGCAAACCGTGGCGGCAGCCGGCACCGACGAAGCGGCGTGAGCCGACCCAGCGGGGAGCTTGCGGGCCGAGAGGCCATGGCCGACCTGGTCGGGACCCACCTGGCGGGCCGCGCCACGGGCATAGCGGACGGCGCTCGGACCGTCGGTGATCTCGAATGCGGTTCGGAGCTGGACATCGAGCTCCTGGGCGCTGGACGGAGCGAACACGGTCATGCCGGGAATCTTGGTGAGCAGGGCCATGTCGAGCACACCATGGTGCGAGGCGCCGTCGTCGCCGGTGATGCCGGCCCGATCGATGGCGAACACGACCGGCTGCTGGTGCAGACCGACGTCGAGGTTGGCCTGGTCGAAGGCCCGCGTGAGGAACGTCGAGTAGAGGGCGACAAGAGGCCGCAGGCCGCCCATGGCCATTCCGGTGGCAAGCGTGACGGCGTGCTGCTCGGCGATGCCGACGTCATGGAACCGGTCGGCATAGGCGGACTGGAACGCGAGCAGGCCGGTCGGTCCGGGCATCGCTGCGGTGATGGCATGCAGGTCGCTGCGCTCTGACGCAAGGGCCAGGATCGAATCGGTGAAGGCACTCGTCCACGTGGGCGCAGCGTTGGCTGCGACCGGCCCGGTGAGCGGATCGAAGACGGGCACGTCGTGAAGGTTCTTCTCCTCGTCATCCTCGGCGAAGGAGTAGCCCTTGCCCTTCTGGGTGAGGACGTGCACGACGATGGCGCCGTCGTACTCGCTGGCGTTTCGCAGCGCCTCTTCGAGGCCCGGGAGGTCGTGGCCGTCGAAGGGCCCGACGTAGCGGACCCCGAGCGTTTCGAAGAACGCATGGGGCTCGTCGACCATCTCCCGCAATGCCGCCTTCACACCCTTCACCGTGCGCCGGCCGAGGTCGCCGACGAGCGGCAGGTTGCGGATGATCGACTCGGAGCGTTTCTTTCCGCGGGCGTAGCTCGGCAGGGTGCGGATCTTCGAGACGGCACGGGTGAGTCCGGAAATGGTCGGCGCGTAGGAGCGGCCGTTGTCGTTGAGGACGATGAGGACGCGGCTGTTGCAGTGGCCCAGGTTGTTGAGGGCTTCGTACGCCATGCCCCCGGTCATCGAGCCGTCGCCGATCACGGCGACGACGTGGCGGTTCGACTGGCCGGATGCCTTCATGGCCTCGGCCAAGCCGTGGGCGTAGCTGAGCACCGTCGATGCGTGACTGTTCTCGATCCAGTCGTGCTCGCTCTCGCGTCGGTTCGGGTAGCCCGAGAGCCCGCCCGGCTGACGCAGAGCGGCGAAACCCGCGGCTCGGCCCGTGACGATCTTGTGCACGTACGCCTGGTGCCCGGTGTCCCACAGCAGGATGTCGTTCGGCGAACGGAACACGCGATGCAACGCGAAGGTCAGCTCGACCACGCCCAGGTTCGATCCGAGGTGACCGGCGTTCACGCTCGTGGCGCGCACGATGAAGTCCCGCACTTCCACCGCCAGACGTTCAAGCTGGGGGTAGGTGAGGCGTCGGAGGTCGTCGGGTGAGGTCAGGTCCTCGAGCAGCATGCGAGGCGAAGGTTACCCCGCAACGGCGACTAGGCATAGTTCCCGTGAGCTCCCGTGGCCGTCACTAATCCCCTCCTCGGTGACTGGGACGGCCCACTCGGGCTTCCCCCGTTCGCTGCCGTCAGACCGGAGCATTTCGCGCCCGCGTTCGAGGAGACGATGGCTGCGCACCGTGCCGAGCTCGACGCGATCGCGGCTAGTGACGACGCAGCTACGTTCGCGAACACGGTCATCGCACTTGACCGGGCCGGCGCCCGGCTTCATCAGATCAGTCTGCTGTTCGGAAACCTCTGCTCGGCTGCGACAAGCCCGGAGCTACAGGTCGTCGAGCGGACGATGGCTCCTCGGCTCGCGGCGCACCGATCGACGATCTCGCTGCACGAGGGGGTGTTCGCCCGGATCGGTGCGCTTCACGCGAAGCGTTCCGATCTGGGTCTCGACCCAATCGCGGTTCGGCTCATCGAGCGGATCCACCTCGACTTCGTACGCGGCGGGGCGACCCTGACCGGCGACTCCCGAGCACGAGCGGGAACGCTGAGCGAGGAACTGGCCACGCTGCACACCCGCTTCTCCCAGAATGTATTGGCCGATGAGTCGGTATGGCATCTGGCGCTGACGACGAACGATCTCGTCGGTCTCCCGGATTGGTTGCGGGCAGCCATGGCCGGCGCCGCGCAGGGTGCAGGACTGGCTGAGGGGAGCCATGCCCTCACGATCTCTCGGTCGCTGATCACGCCGTTCCTCATGCTCTCGCCCCGCCGCGACCTTCGAGCGCTGGCATGGAACGCCTGGATACGGCGTGGGGAGAACGGGGGAGCGACCGACAATCGTTCGCTGATCGGCGAGATCCTGCAGCGACGACTCGAACTCGCCCGTCTTCACGGCTACGCCTCGTTCACGGACTATCAGCTGGCGGACACGATGGCGCAGGGGCGTGATGCCGTTGCTGATCTCCTGACGCAGGTGTGGGTTCCGGCCCG
Source organism: Acidimicrobiales bacterium (assembly GCA_043734485.1). GTDB lineage: Bacteria > Actinomycetota > Acidimicrobiia > Acidimicrobiales > JANYDT01 > JAYUDQ01. The sequence continues at coordinate 3,566 of JAYTFI010000428.1, forward strand.
GTCGGCGGCGATCGCCGAGTTCGAAGAGCTCGGCACCGCGGCGCGCGGTGATGGCATTGCCGAGGTCGAGCCCTGGGACTGGCGCTACTACGCGCAAGGCGTCAAACGCTCGCGGTACGACCTCGACGACGAGGAGGTGAAGCCGTACTTCTCGCTGAACGCCGTGCTCGGCGCAGCCTTCGACTGCGCGCAGCAGCTCTTCGGCATGTCCTTCGTTGAACGACCGGATGTTGCCACCTACCACCCCGATGTGCGCACGTTCGAGGTGCGCGATCCTGACGGAACGCTGACTGGCGTCTTCCTTTCGGACAACTACGCCAGGCCGACGAAGCGGAGCGGCGCATGGATGTCGTCCTATCGTCTGCGCGCAGACTATTTCGACGGTAACGCTGCGCTGCCGGTCGTCGCGAACCACAACAACTTCGCGA
>JAYTFI010000429.1:0-4486 GCA_043734485.1 Acidimicrobiales bacterium
CAGCAGCAGTTCGACATGCAGGCGCTGTTGAAGGGTGACATCGATGCCGCCCAGGCGATGATCTACAACGAGTACGCGCAGGTGCTCGAGGCCAAGAACCCGGCGACCGGCGCGCTATACACGCCCGCGGACTTCAATGCCATCAACTGGAACACCGAAGGTACGTCCATGCTGCAGGACGCCATCTGGGCGAACACCGAGAAGCTGGGTGACGCCGCCTACAAGGACCAGACCGTCCGCTTCATCAAGGCCTCGATCGAGGGCTGGGCGTTCTGCCGGGACAATGCCGATGCGTGCGTCGACATCGTCGTGTCCAAGGGCTCGAAGCTCGGCAAGTCGCACCAGCAGTGGCAGATGAACGAGATCAACAAGCTGATCTGGCCGTCGACCGGCGGCATCGGCTTGATCGACAAGGCGGCCTGGGACCAGACCGTCAACATCGCCCAGGGCACCAAGAACGCCGAGGGCGCGACGGTGCTGACGAAGGCGCCGGAGGGCCTCGCCTATACGAACGACTACGTCATGAAGGCCATGGATCTCGTCAAGGCCGATGGCGGCGACGTGATGGGTGCCGGGTTCACGCCGGCCAAGGTGACGCTGAACGAGGGCGGCGCCTGATCTAGGCCACGCTCACCTTTGCTGTTTGCGAGGCCGGCCCCTGAGGGGCCGGCCTCGCCGCGTCCGGGTTGCTCGCGGGTGGCCGCATTCGGCTCATTTTCTCGCCGCTCGGCGATGTTGCGAAGCCGTAAGTGCGAGTCAGGTCGCAACTGCACCAAACCGTCGGAGTTCGTCGATGACCAGAGCCGGCTCATGGAACACCTCATCGCTGGTGTATTCGATGTACTGCCAGCCGTCCGCCACGATTCGCCGATGACGCTTCGCGTCCGCGGCCCGAGCCTGGCGGGTCGAGTGTGTCCGGTGTCCGCTGACCTCGCTGACGAGTTGAAGCGCGTCGTAGAAGAAGTCGACGCGAGCGAACATCGTCGTGCCATCGTGGAAGTTGACCTGACCGCGAGGGTCGGGTAGGCCTGCGCTGCGTGATAGTTCGAGGTAGTCACGCTCGAGTCGGTTGTGTAGCCCACCGTTGGGCATGCCGTCGATTACCTGGTCGAGTGTCGCGATTCGAGGCACGCGCAGCGAATCGCGCCGAGCGGAGAGTCGATCGAGCGTTATGAGCCCCATTCTCAGCGCGCTATCAACTGCATTCTCCAACTCGCGCGTGGTCGAACAGGTGGCGAGGTCGACGATCGTGCGCACCGGCGACGTGATCCGGATCTCATCGCGTGAATCGAGGTCCGATGAACGGAGCGGGTCGCACCGATGGATGCGCACGCCGGCCCGGGCCGCAACCCGACGATCGGAGGTCGTGACGTGGATGACCCGTTCCTGACGGAAGTTGTCGAGGCCGAGCAATGCCGCCGCGCTTCGGTGCGATACCGCCGCATCGCCGCCGAGGCTGAGCACCTGAGCAAGGCAACGTTGTGCAAATGTGGAGGCCACCGACGCACTGCGGTACACCCTTGGTGCGACACGGACCCACAAGCCCGACCTCACGCACAGCTGCCATGTCCGGTCGTGGATCCCGGCTTTGCGAACTTCGTCGAGCGTGACGAGTCCGAACTGCTTCTCGGCCACAACGGCCACCTTGACGTCCCCATTCATGGCACGCCTCCTTCGATCGAGCAGTCTCAGCGAGGGGGAAGCTCCGGTTCGATCGTACGACTGCCGTATGACAGCGAAACCAGGAGTCGCTCGGCCAGGATTCCGATTCGGTTTCGCGCCGGGCGGCGCAAAACCGATCGTGGATTTCGCATTTTCGCCGGGCGGCGCGAAACGGCAAGGCCACGCGACCTTCGCATTTTCGCCGGGCGGAGAAAGACCGAATGTGGGCGTCGCAATTTCGCCGGGCGGCGCGAAACCGCAACGTCGCCGGCCCGCCGGACCAACCCGCCGAACTTTGACGGGTTCTGCACCGTGACGGGGCAGAACCCGCCGGACGGACTCGTCACAGAACGGACGTGCGGCCGCCGACTGGCCGCCGGTCAGCCGGTGACGTGCGCGTCGGCGAGCGTGAGCACCTGGTCGAGAATCGCGAGCCCATGCTGCACATCCTCGACCGAGGTCGTGCACGGCGGCACCACGTGGATCCGGTTGAAGTGCGTGAACGGCCACATCCCGGCCTTCTTGCATGCCGCGACGAGCTCGTTCATCGGCGCTGCGGCCGCGCCGGACGCGTTGAACGGCACCAACGGCTCACGCGTCGAACGGTTGCGCACGAGCTCGATGGCCCAGAACACCCCGAGCCCGCGGACATCGCCGACCGCCGCATGGTTGGCCTTGAGCTTGTCGAGCGCCGGTCCGATGATGTCGGTGCCGAGCATGCGGGCATGTTCGACGACGCCTTCCTCCTCGAAGATGCGGATCGATGCCACGGCCGATGCGCAGGCCAGGGGGTGGCCGGAATACGTGAGCCCACCCGGGTACTGCCGTTCCTTGAACGTGGCTGCGATCGTGTCGCTGATGATCACGCCACCGAGCGGCAGGTAGCCCGAGTTCACGCCCTTCGCGAAGCAGATCAGGTCGGGCGTGACATCCCAATGGTCGACCGCGAACCACTCGCCGCAGCGACCGAAGCCGGCCATCACCTCGTCGGCCACCATCACGATCCCGAACTCATCGCAGATGGAGCGAACCCCGGCGAGGTAGCCGGGCGGCGGCACCAGGATGCCGTTCGTGCCGACGACGCTCTCGAGCACAATCGCTGCGATCGTCTGCGGACCTTCGACCATCAGCACATCGCGCAGATGCTGGAGGGCGCGCACTCCCTCTTCTTCCTCGGACGACGAGTAGAACGGCGAGCGGTAGGGGTACGGACCCCAGAAGTGCACGATGCCCGACACGCCCGTCTCGCTCGGCCAGCGGCGCGGGTCGCCGGTCATGGCAATGCCGATGCCGGTGGCGCCGTGATAGCTGCGGTAGGCCGTCATGATCTTCTGGCGACCCGTGTGGAGACGGCCCATGCGGATTGCGTTCTCGATCGCCTCGGCGCCGCCGTTGGTGAAGAACACCATGTTCAGGTCGCCTGGCGCGTGCGAGGCAATGAGCCGAGCGGCCTCGCCGCGTGCTTCGTTGGCGTGGAACGGAGCCACGGTGCAGAGCGTGGCGGCCTGCTCCTGGATGGCGGCAACGAGCTTGGGGTGCTGGTGCCCGATGTTGACGTTGACGAGCTGCGACGAGAAGTCGAGGTACCGGTTGCCGTCGCAATCCCAGAACCATGAACCCAGGGCACCGGCGACCGGCATCGGATCGATGAGCCCCTGTGCTGACCACGAGTGGAACACATGGCTGCGGTCATTGGCTCGGACGGCTGCCTGATCGATCGTCATCGGGATCTCCTCGAGTTGCTTCTATGCCGTGTTCTCGGCTGCACGTGTTGTACCTCGCCACGCTGGCACAGAACACCGTTTGCGCGGGAACAAACAGACCGTCACGGGCACCGAGCCTTCCGGCCGCGGGAGGGTTCAGCCGGCTTCGACCGCGCCCGTGTCGACGAACTCGAAAGCTGTCCCCGGCACGCCCTTGAGCTGCTCGAGGTCGTTGTCGTTCCAGCGCGGATCGGTGGCGCCGCTGATGAACCACGCGCTGCCGTTGTCGGCCACGATCATGCCGTAGCGCTGGAGGGCGGTGAGGATCACGAGCGAGTCACTATGGTATGCGCGCAGATCGAAATCGGCCCGCAGACGGAGGCGGGCACCCATCGGTGGCAGCGACGCGTTCACCGTCCCTGCCGCGTGCCGCGCGGGCGAAATGAAACCCCGCTGGGTGGCCGGCACGGTGACACGCAGGGCATGGGTCACCTGGCCGCTTCGGACCTCGTCGAATCGCGCCAGCCCGGGCAGGATGGGCAGTCCGGCTGCGTCGGCCGAGGTCCATCCCTTCGGCCGCAGTGCGTTCGAGCGGAGATCGAAGATGGCACCGCTCGATGCCGTCCAGCGCCCTGTCGACGGCCGGGCGTTGTACAGCTCGAAGAGCCGACACGTTCCCTGCTGCAGCGCCAGCACGTGGCGATCCCCGCCGGCCTCGATCGGCGCATTCGTCGGTATCGGGTACGGGCCGGGGTCGCTCTCGTCGCCGTAGTCGTCGAAGGTCACCGCGACGCCAGGCTGCGACGCCGGGACGATGGTGAACGGGATGCCGTAGTCGGGGTTGGAGCCGAAGTCGGGGTGCACGTACCGGACGCCGGCGCCGTTCAGCGATCGCAGCCAGGTTGACGACTGCGGACTGAGCGCGAGCGCGCGCACGTCCTGGTTCCAGGGGTTGTCGGGCGGGAAGACGGGGCAGCCACCGAGGGTTGCGCCTCCGGGTGTCGGGGCCGTCGTGGTCGTGGGGGCTTGGCGGCGGGTCCTGGCGTCCGAGACCGGGGCCGTGACCGCCAGCGTGAGGCCTGCGACTGCGAACCCCACGGCCAGTCGGCCGATCGGCGTCG
>JAYTFI010000430.1:0-3314 GCA_043734485.1 Acidimicrobiales bacterium
CCGCGGGCGAGGGCCGAGAGCGATCCGGCGATCGAGTCGGCCTGCGCCCGCCCGAGGCCGTTGAGCGAAAGGTCGATCCGCCCCTGCAGAAAGCCTGCCGCGTTGGCATCGGTCTGACCGTGGCGCACGAGGATGAGCTCACCCATAGGCCGCGCCCTCCGTGTCCGTGCCGATGGCCTCCATGGGGTTTCGGTCTAGTCGACCTCACCGAATGCCGCGGCATACGGCACACACAGGGCGAGGCAGAGCAGGGGCGTCGCGATCGTGAGCTCGAACCGGCGAGCCAGCGAATACGCGGGCTCCCGCCATGCGATCGTCACGAGCGCCAGTACAGGCAGCGCGGCCAGCGCGCCCAGCAGCACTCGTCTCGACCGTGACCAGCTGGAACGAGCGAGGCTGAGTCCGCCGAAGAGCGCAGTCGGAAGCAGCAGCATCCCCTGGCCGAGTCCGAGCACGAGGCACAGGACCGAACCGACGACACGACCTGCGACCCGGATGCGCGCACTGCTGTTCCGGCTTGCCGCGGCGATGCCGCCACCGGTCCAGGCCAGCGTGGCGATCATGACGATGACTATGGTCCCGCTCCAGCTGAACTCGGGATCGGTCGACAGCAGCCGCATCCAGCCGCGGGCCGCGATCCCCCATGCGACGCCACCTCCTGCGAACAAGGGCACGATCATCCAACCCGAACGTGCACCGACGCCGGCGCCGGCGTGGACGCGACTGGCGGCGTCGGCGGAAGATGGGCCGATCGAGGTGCGCATGACCCACGGACGTCTGAACGGTGCATGCGGGTGACGCGCGCGGCCGATGTCGGCGACTGCTGCCTGCCCCGGCGGCCCGCCGCAGCAACCGCGTTCAGTTCGTTCTGGCCACCGACGTCACCCATCGAACTGATTGGTTCGTCTGTCGTGGCGATGTCCGATGAATCGGTTGCCGCTCGGTCGGGCCCGGCGGTCCATCCGCCGCACGCCCTCGACCGCGATGCACTTGCGACGCTGTTCGCGTCCGAAGGCCGATCCCTTGTCCGCCTGGCCCGCCTCTTCGTCGATCATCACGATGCCGCCGAAGATCTGGTCCAGGAGGCGTTCCTGCGCCTGCATCGCACGACTCGAACGCTCGATGACCCCGCAAGAGCGGCGGCGTACCTCCGCAGTGTCGTGCTGAACCTGGCCCGGGATCACAATCGTCGCGGACTGATGTCGTTACGGCACCAATCGGCGATTCGACAGGAGCACACCGTGCGAGATGACGTCGACACTGTTGCCTTGCGGCACAGCGACGACGACGCGCTGTTCGAGGCTGTGCGCGCGCTTCCGCTGCGCCAGCGTCACTGCATCGTGCTGCGGTACTACGAGCAGCTCTCGGTCGATGAGGTTTCGAAGACGCTCGGCCTGTCACCGAACTCGGTGAAGACACATCTGCGACGAGCGATGGACGCGCTCGGCACACGAATGGCGGGGACCCGATGATCACGGCGAAGGACCCGGAGTTGAACGAGACTGCGGGCCTGGAGGAACGACTGCGGGGCATGTTCCGCGCCGCCACCGATACCGTCGAGGAGAGCCCCGACCTGTTCGCCCGGGTGGTCCGCTCGCTCGACGAGCAGCGGGCTCGCGTCCGCTTCCGGCTGAAGGTGGCCGCCGGATGTGCCGTTGTCCTCGGGCTGATCGTCGCAGTGTTCGTCGCCAGTTCCGAATTGTCCCCGCAGTACACCCCCGACTCCTCCCAGCAAGGTAGGTGGAACATGCACTGGTGGATACTCGAGCTCGTCACGACGCTCGTCCTCGTCGTCCTGGCCGTCGTCCTCGGACCGCTCATCAAACGCTTCGGAAAGTCGTACGCGGCCGACGTGTTCCGGGCCAATCCCCGCACCGGCAAGTCGTACATCGTGCTCACCGACGTCGCCTACTACCTGCTGTTCGGTGCGTACATCCTGTTCACGACGACGTTCGAGCTTCCCCGGGACTGGCGTGCGGACAGCATCGTGGGCGCTCAGCTCAAGCATGAGGTGTCGCGTCTCGGCGGCATCATGCTCATCATCGGCGCGCTCCACTGCGCCAACATCGTGCTGCTGCCGATGATCGGTCGGCTCTTCACGCTCAATCGTCATCTCGAGGACGGAGACGGCGTGCCTCCGGGCCGTGCCGGCGCGGGGCCGAATGCGCGCTCGGGTGCTGGCGAGGCAGCACCCATGACGGCGACGATGGGCGGCGGAACCTGGATCCTGCGCATCGAACCTGCGCCGACTGATCTCGGTGCGCCGGGCGACGGATGAGGTTCGGGTCCGTGATCCTCAGACAACCGAACGGTCGAGGCGCCCGGAACGCAGGAACAGCGCACGGCGACTGGCCCGTGCGAGCCCGAACCTGCGATAGCAGTAGGCCGCAGCGGCCGCGCCCAACAATTCCTCCACGATGACGACGACGACCCCGTGGTCGAGCGCGGGCAGCGGGCCATCCACCGCTCGTCGGGTGAACGGCCACCAGAACGCCGAGGTGTCGGCCCATGCTCCGTCGAGGACGAGGTGCGCGAAGACCCCTATCGGGAGCGCGAGCAGCCGACGCCGCAGTGTCCGGCGCCCGATGGTGGCGAGCATGACGACGGTCAGGAAGGCGACTGCGGCCGACACGCTGTGAGCGGGGCCGACGCCGCGACGCAGGACCGCGTCGACCGGGTCCGGCAGGAGCGAGCCAACCGCCACCAGCCGATAGTCGATCGCTGCGTCACGAAACACGAGGAACACTCCCAGCACCGAGAGCGAGGCGAACCAGAGCAGCATCGGCGACCGTCAGCCCTCGGGTCCCTCAGCGCACGACCAGGATCGCACCGCACTCCTCGCACCGGATGATCGCCTCCGCGGCCTCATGGCGGATCCGGTCGAGCTCCACCGCCGATAGCTTCATACGACAGCCCATGCACGTGCCGTGCTCCAACCGGGCGATGCCAATCCCCTGGTTCTTGACCCGCGACTTCTCGTAGACAACGAGGAGGTCAGGGCCGATATCCGCTTCGAGCCCGGCCCTCGCGTCAGCGTGCTCGGCGATGGAGGCGTCGATGGCGACGCTGGCTTCGGCGACCGCGGCCCGGAGACCCATGGCTTCGGCGTCGATGGCATCGCGTTCGACGTCCGCGGCCCGTAGCCTTGCGTCGACCGGTTCGCGCTCCATGAGGACTTCCAGTTCGGCATCTTCGAGGCTGCCACGGTGCTTCTTCAGTGACGCGATGTCGGCCTCCAGTGCCTGCAGCTCGCGCGATGCCGACACCGTTCCGCCGTAGAGCTGACGCTCAGCCGCAGTGATCTTCGCCTCCAC
>JAYTFI010000431.1:0-4013 GCA_043734485.1 Acidimicrobiales bacterium
CGCATAGCCGGCACCGCCGAAGCCCTGGATCGATCCGTGAACCACCGGCGCAATGACCGAGATGTGGCGCCACGGTTCCCGCCGAAGCGTGTTCGAAAGGTGCAGCTCGACCTTCATCCCGTCGTAGGCCGAGAGCGCGTCATGCAAAGCCCAGCTGTAATGCGTGAGGGCACCGGCGTTCACGATGATCGCGGCACAGCGGCCTCGCGCCCCGTGTACGGCCTCGACGAGCGCGGCCTCGCCGTTCGACTGCACGTGTTCGAGCTCGAGCCCGTGCGCTTCGGCAACGGCACGGGCTCTGGACACATGGTCGTCGAGCGTGGCCGTTCCGTAGACCTCGGGTTCACGGGTGCCGAGCAGGTTGAGGTTCGGCCCACTGAGGAGTAGGACGATCGGCCGGACGGTCGCGCTGCTGCCCGATGCCCCGCGGCCCGATGCCCCGCTCATCGCAGTGCGTCCATCGCTTCTTCGAGGATATTGCGGTCGATGCCGGTGACCGTCTCGACGCCGTTGGGGCCATCGAGCACGAACGTGAACCCGTCGAGCGCCTTCTTGTCCCGGCCCATCAGCGTGATGAGCTGGTCCGTATCGGTACCGGGAGGCAGTGTCATGGGCAGGTCGTACGCGGCCACGATGCGGCGGTGCTCGGCCACCCGGGCCTCGTCGATTCGCCCGAGGCGGCGGCCGAGTTCGGCCGCATACAGGAGCCCGACGGCAACCGCCTCGCCGTGGCGGATGTCGAACGCACTGGCGATCTCGAGGGCATGGGCGAGCGTATGGCCGTAGTTGAGAATCGCTCGCAGTCCACCCTCGCGCTCGTCGGCACCGACGACGCGGGCCTTGATGTCGATGCACTTCGCTATGCGGTCCTCGAGCGGCAGCGAGTCGAAGGCAGGCAGGCCGACCGGGCGGGGCTCGCCGGGCAGCGGGTCGAGGAAGTGGTACTTCGCCATCTCGCCGAGCCCGCTGCGGTACTCGCGGGGCGCCATGCCGGCGAGCGCGTCGGTGTCGCACAGCACGGCGCTGGGTTGCCAGTAGGCGCCGACGAGGTTCTTGCCCTCAGGCAGATTCACGCCGGTCTTGCCGCCGATGGCCGCGTCGATCATCCCCAGCAGGGTGGTCGAGATGTAGACCACGGCGATACCACGGTGGTAGCAGCTCGCGGCGAATCCGCCGACGTCGGTGACGAGGCCGCCGCCTACTGCGATCACAACGTCGTTGCGGTTCATCCCCCACTCGGCCCAGCTCCGGCACAGCTGCTCGATGGTTGCCAGGTTCTTGTGCTCCTCGCCGTCGCCGATCGGGAACATCCGGTGCTCGATGCCAGGGTCAAGCTCACCGAGTGCGGCCAACGGCCCGTCCTGGCTGACGATGGCCGCTCGCCTCGCCATCGGAACCGCGGCGGCCACGATTGCGGCGAGGTCGTGACGGACGCCTGGCCCGACGTGGACGCGATAGTGCCGGCCATCGGGCAGTTCCACGTTCACGGTGCGCATCGGTTGAGCAGTCTTGCCGACCCGGCGACCGGAACGGTGCTCCTCATGCCGCGTGCCCACCCGACCCCGCCGCGTCAGCCGACCCCGCCGACGGTGAAGCTGCTACACGCGCTTCCCCCGCTCGCGTCCCGGACGCAGGCCGTGTGCGGCCCACTGCGAACCGGCCAGAGGCTCGAGGAGATCGGCTGATCATCCACTGCGAAGGTGTACGGCGGCAATCCGCCGCTCGCCTGCAACGGCAGCTTCTGCACGTCGAGAGGGACGCCCGGATCGATGAGGTAGTGGCCCTTGCGCACCGGTTCGAGTAGGCGCAGTCCGAGCGCCGCGCCGGCGGAGCCCCGAGCGGGGTTGATCGCCGCCGGAGGCGGGGCCGGATGCGCTGACCCTGCCCATTCGTACTCGGTCCGACCGGGCTCACATGTGCCTGCGTTGTTGGCCCGCTCACAGGCATCGACGGCGACGAGGTCGCCGGGTACCGACGCGAGCAGCGTCGCACCGGGCTCGAGCCCGGCGTTCGGGGTGAGCCGCCGGTGCGTGGCCAGCATCACCGCATGGAAGATCGGGCCGGCACCGGTGACGCCGGTCGCGCCGAGCAGTGGCAGGCGGTCGAAGTTGCCCACCCAGACGCCGACGGTGAAATCCGCGGTGTAGCCGACGACCCAGTTGTCGTGGAAGTCCTGCGACGTGCCCGTTTTCGCGGCAACGGGGAACGGGAACCGCAACGCGCTCGTCCGCCCGAACGCCGAGGCCCGTGCCGCGTTGTCGCTGAGCACGTCGCCGATCAGGAACGCGGTCGCCGGTGAGACCACACGGGCACCGCTGCGCTGGAGGGCCGCCGGTTCCATGAACGTCGCGTTGAGCGACCGACCACCGCGGGCGAACGCGGCGTAGGCACGGGTGAGATCGAGCAGATCGATCTCCGCCGTACCGAGGGCCATCGACAGGCCGTAGCGCGACGCCGGATAGTCGAGCGCGACACCGGCCCGGTCCAGCATGGCGACAAGATCTTCCGGCTCGCGGTCGTCGAGGAGCTTCACCGCCGCGACGTTCACGGAACTGGCCAGCGCAATGCGAAGCGTGATGATGCCGCGGTACTTCTTGTCGTAGTTCTGCGGGTGGAAGCCGTTGCCGTTATAGGTGCGGTCGAAGGGAGCGTCGTCGATGAGGTCGCCCGGCGAGAGGCCGTCGTCGAAGGCCATGCCGTACACGAACGGTTTGATCGTCGAACCGGTCTGGCGCTTCTGCAACGGCCCGTTGATCATGCCGCCGTGGGTCCAGTCGAAGTAGTCGCCGCTGCCTTCCCAGGCCCGCACCGCGCCCGTGCGGTTGTCGAGCACGACGACGGCGACGTTGGCCGCGCCGCTCTTGCGCAGCAGTTCGCGGTGATGACGGGCGATGCCGGCGACGTCCTTCTGCAGCGCCGCATCGAGAGTGGTGCGCACGATTCCCGGTTTCGCAGTGACCGCGACGCCTGCCGCAAGCATGGTGGTGAAATGCGGGGCAAGGGCGTCGTCGACCCGATCGGCGAAGTGCAGCGACTCGGCCTTGGCCACACGCTCCTGGGCCGCAGTGATGGTGCCGGCTCCCCGCAGGCGGCCCAGGATCCAACGCTGCCGGGCCCCGGCCGCGTGCTCGTCGGTGCGCGGGTTGAACGCCGTCGGCCGCTGCGGGATAGCGGCAAGGAAGGCGGCTTCGCCCCACGTGAGCTGGGAGACGGGCTTCGCGAAGTACGTCTGCGCAGCCGCGTCCGCGCCGATGACCCGACCGCCGTATGGCGCCTCCGACAGGTAGTCGGAGAGGATCGCGTCCTTCGAGAGCCGGTGCTCGAGGCGCAACGCGTAGACCGACTCCTGCAGCTTGCCCGTGAGCGAGTCGCCCCTCCGACCGAGTCGGAGTTTCACCAGTTGCTGACTGATGGTCGAGCCACCCTGGGCGATTCGCCCAGCCTTCAGGTCGGCGATTGCGGCCCGTCCGAGCGCGATCGGGTCGATGCCCACGTGCGATCGGAAGCGCTGATCCTCGGCTGCGAGTGTGGCCGCCGCCAACCGGTCGGCCCGCTTGGCCAGCGACGGGCCGCTCGTCGCGGACTTGCCCGCCGTCCGCGAACCCGTGCCCGATCCCGTGCCCGATCCCGTGCCCGACGCCTTGCCTACCTGCAGGGCGCGTGCTGCGGCCGCATCGAGGGGCAGACCGTTGCGGTCGGCGAACGTGGTGAGCTGTGACGCAGCCGGGTGCAGCACTCGGTCGGGCAGCGGCCCCAGGCGAACCCACGCGGCGAGTCCACCGAGGGCGACGGCGCCCGAGCCGCCCACGATCAGGAGGCGACGCCGCCACCGATGTGGCCGATGTGATGGGCCGACCAGGTCGGGTGCGGGCGCGATGGCGAGGCCCTCGGTCGCAACGGAACTCTCGCCGCCCAACGAGCCCGCTTCATGTTGCCCCATCGTCGGAGCCCCGCCTCAGCCGGCCGGCGGCGTGACCGTGATGCGGACCGTGCCGTTGCGACCGAAGACTTCA
>JAYTFI010000432.1:0-1715 GCA_043734485.1 Acidimicrobiales bacterium
AAGCTGACGAACGTCGACTACGCACCTATCTCCGAAGAGCTCGGCAAGGCCGGCTTCGCATCCGAGGTGCTCAACTGCTCGGCCCCCGACACCGGCAACATGGAAGTCCTTCACCTGTACGGGTCGGAGAAGATCAAGGAGCGGTGGCTGGCCCCCCTGCTCGAAGGCGAGATCCGCTCGGCCTTCGCCATGACCGAACCAGCGGTGGCCTCGTCGGACGCCACGAACATCGCACTGCGCATCGAGCGCGATGGTGACGACTACGTGCTCAACGGCCGCAAGTGGTTCACGTCCGGCATCATGGCCGACCGCTGCCAGGTGATGGTCGTCATGGGCAAGACCGATCCCAAGGCGTCGCGCCACCTGCAGCAATCGATGATCGCGGTTCCCAAAGCCACACACGGTGTCACGGTCGTACGTTCACTTACGGTCTTCGGCTACGAGGACCGCGGCGGCCACGGCGAGGTCGACTTCAAGGACGTCCGGGTCCCCGTCGACAACCTGCTCGGCGAGGAGGGCGGCGGCTTCGCCATCAGCCAGGCCCGCCTCGGGCCGGGCCGCATCCACCACTGCATGCGCTCCATCGGGGTCGCCGAGCGGGCCCTCGGATACATGGTCGACCGCGCCTTGAAGCGCTCGACCTTCGGTAAGCAGGTCGCGCAACAGGGCCTCGTGCAGCACTGGATCGCGCAGTCCCGCATCGAGATCGACATGGCCCGCGAGTACGTGCTCAAGGCCGCCAACCTGATGGACACGGTCGGCAACAAGGCGGCCGCAACGGAGATCTCGGGCATCAAGGTCGCCATCCCGAACATGGCATTGAAGGTGATCGACCGGGCCATCCAGGTCCACGGCGCGGCCGGCGTCACCGCCGACTTCCCGCTTGCCCACATGTACGCCCACCAGCGCACGCTGCGCATCGCCGACGGTCCCGACGAAGTGCACGAGATGACGATCGCCCGCCGCGAGATCATGAAGCGCGACCCCTCGTTCCGGATGAACGGCCCGGCCGCGGGTGTTGCTTCTTCCGATGGCGACCCACAGGTGTTCGCCCGGCCGTAGCGTCCGTTTCACCCCACTCCAATCTGTTTCACCCCACTCCAAGGAGCCACCCATGCCTGACCGTGTTGCCGCCACCCGTCGCATCGCCGCGCCCGCCAGCGCGCTGTTCGCCATCGTCTCCAGCCCGGCCGGGCACGTCGCCATCGACGGGTCGGGGATGCTCGAGGCGGCGCCCGATGCGAAGTCGCCTACCGCCGTCGGGGACACGTTCGACATGGACATGGACCGGACCGCGCTCAACGACATCCCGGGCCTCGTCAAGTACAAGGTCCGCAACGTCGTCACCCAGGTCGTCCCGGACCGGCTCTTCGAATGGGGCATCGGCGGCATCGATCAGCCGCCGGTCGGCCACGTGTACGGCTGGCAGCTCGAGCCCGTCAGCGACAGCGAGACCGACGTCACGAACTACTGCGACTGGACCAACATCGGCGACGAGATCCGCGCCCGCCGCGAATGGCCGATCGTTCCCGTGGCGATGCTGGAGAAGTCCGTCGAGAACCTCGAACGCATCGCCACGGCGCGGTAGCGAGACGCATGGCGACGGGACACGGTCAGACCCGCCGGTGCCACCGTCGTGGGTCGCCATCCTGCGCGCCGAACTTCCGGCATTCGATCCGTACGCAACACCGACGCGGTCGATGGGCCGGATCGTC
>JAYTFI010000433.1:0-2109 GCA_043734485.1 Acidimicrobiales bacterium
TGGGAGAGCCTTAGCCCGTGCCGCAACGCCGCTGGGCAATCGGTCGACGACGCGCACAGGAACGACCCCGGAGTCCGACCCGGCAAGCGCGCGATGGACTGCAGCGCAAAGGAGCTCGTCGAAGAGGTCTGGCTCCAGATGCAGGACCACCTCAACCATCACACCGTGGTGTTGCACGACGAGGACCGCGTCGGTTCATTCGTCGATCCCGACATTCGTATCGAAGGCGGGAACCCCGACGTCAACGCAGAGCCGCTGTTGATCAACACCGCCGGTTCGTGGCCACTGCGCCCGAGCGCGGGAACGGCGATCCACAACCTCGTGCTCGCGAGCGACTACGTGCGCACGTACACCGACCTGGCCACGATGGAGGGCGCGAACGAAGCGGCACGTCGAGCGGTCAACGCGATCCTCGACCGCACCACGTCAAGTGCGTCGCATACCGAACGGTGCGGCATCTGGCCCCTCGTGGAGCCGGCAATCTTCAAGCACGTGAAGGACGTCGACCGGTTCCTGTTCCGTCACCTCAGCGCGCAGTACGACGGCGACGCCGTGGGACCCGGGCCCGGGCCCGGGAGATGACCCAGTCCGCCGGAAGGCTCACGTCGCTGACGTGGCCCGCCGCCATGCGGCCCCTTGCGAAGTGGTGGCTGCGGCTGCTTTTCGTCGTCGCGCATCACGTCCCGCTCTTCACAGCGTCGCTGCGGCGCGCCGAGATCATCCACTTCGTCCGCTGGACGTTGCTCGACCGACTTCCCGGCGAACACGACGCGCCGCGCCGGTCGATCCTGCTTCTCGAAAGTGATTTCGACGGGCAGATGGGCGACTACATCGACGTTTTCGCCTCAACTGTGCGACGCCGCTTTGCTGCGGTCTGGTTCTTCGCCTACGGCTTCCCAGGCCTCGTGCCGCCGCTGCGGTTCCAGCAGTGGGTCATGTCGCTCGAGTCCACGTCGGGTCACTACTACGCCGCCTACCCGGACGCGTCGACCACGATGGTCGGGCAGGCCCTACGGCTTCAGACGGCGTTTGACAAGCACCGATCAGCCTTGACGTCGGCGGACGATCAAACGATCGAACGTGACTGGAACCGGTTCCTCACGGAGAATCAGCAATGCCTCTGATCACCCGTCGCCCGCCGCCGGACACTACGGGCAACGTCCGACATGCCACCGTGCTCACACCGATTGCCCTGGGGCAACGTCGAGAACTCGGTTCGCGCCTCGCTCGGATCCAAGGTCACACGAGTCCCTTCGCAGCCATCGCCGAGATACACGTCGCAAGGTTCGCAATTCTCGACTCGCTGCCGACGAGGCGTCGTGATCCGCCTATTGCGCCGCTCGATCCCCCGTATCTGCTCTTCGGCGCCTCGTTTGACTTGCCCTTCGACGTGTTGGTGCGACGAATGCAGACGGCAATGCCTGAAGCCTGTGATGCCGTGTGGAGCTGCTGTCGCAACTATCCGGGGAGCGAGAGTGCGGATGACCTCGTGCACTACCTGACGGCGCACCGAGTCCCGTCGGGTCTTGTGTTCGCGACCTTCACCGCGGCCGTTGCGGACATCCGGCGGGCCATCAGGTTGCGATCCGACATCGCCCTACTGATGGGACGCACCGAATCCCCCGGCTCGGCCGAACTGCGCGAGGCCCTTTGCCGGCTCGGACAGCAGCCGTGATCGGCTTCCGGCGGCGTGCGCCGTCCTTCGACGTCGCTGACGTGCAGGCGAACATCATCGACGCGCTCGCGTTCCGGCATGCCCACTCGCTCGTGGTTCGCATCGACCGTCCGGACGCGGCCCGTCGATTGATTACCGCTCGAAACATCATACCATCCGCGAAGCGATTGCCGCATCATGCACCCGCTCGGCCTACGCGCCCAACCCCACGTCACGGGCGGAGTCGCGGCACTTCGGGTGGTGCGGCGACGTGGGCCAACCCGTCGACGCCAACGAAGCCGATCGGGCCGATGTCGGTGACCTCCCCGGTCGTGGGGTCGATCGTCACCAGGCGAGACTCGTCGCCGAAGTGCGTCGGCCAGGCCGAGGCGTAGAGGGTCTCCCCGTCCGGCCCGAAGCGGAGGCCGCACATGTAGGGGCCTTCGGGGCTCGGC
>JAYTFI010000434.1:0-2305 GCA_043734485.1 Acidimicrobiales bacterium
CCGCGCACAGCAGATCTTCGAGCCGAAGGCGGTGTTCGGCACGGCGCTCGGCGCACTCGGCTCCGTGCTCAACATGGTGTTCGCGTTCCTCACGATCGCGGTCCTCACCATCCTCATGCTGTTGGAGGGTCATGACCTCCTGATGACTGCGTCCAAAGGTCTGCGCTCGCACCAGCGCGACCGATTGGTTCAAGTTGCAACCGACTGCGCCCGGGCCATCAACAGCTACGTGAACGGCAACCTGCTCATCAGCGTGATCGCGGGGCTTGCGACCTTCGTGTTCCTCCTCATCGCCGGCGTCCCGTTCGCCGGCGTGCTCGCACTGTGGGTCGCGTTCGCCGACCTCATCCCCTTGGTGGGCGCCACCATGGGCGCAATCCCAGCGGTCATCGTCGCCTTTCTCCATTCGACCACGGCCGGTGTGATCACCGTCATCTTCTACGTGATCTACCAGCAGTTCGAGAACCAGGTGCTGCAGGTCACGATCATGTCCAAGGCCGTCGCCCTGCAGCCGCTCATCGTGCTGGCCAGTGTGCTGTTCGGCGTCGAACTGTTCGGTCTGCTGGGCGCGCTGCTCGCCATCCCCGCGGCCGGGATCATCCGGGTGGTGGCCTTCGACATCGTCGCCCACCGCCGCCCCGACCTGGTCACCGCTGATCAGGTCCGAGCCGCGAAGAAACTCGGCTGGAGCTTCAGGCGCAATCCACCGCCCGCGTAGCTTCCCGAAGCTGCGAGCTACTTCTTCGGCTGCGGGTCGTACTCGATCATCACCTGCATGGCCTTCGCCGCCGTAACCGGCTCCGATATTGGTCAGGGGTCACGCCGACGTGGCGGAGAAGGCGCGGCGCATGGTCTCGGCCGTGCCGAACCCGCATCGCCGAGATTGGTGAGCCCGTTAGCCCTGCTTGGCCTCGTGCCGCTCCGCGTCCGGTGCGTTCCGACCGCGGTTCAGCATCACGATCCGCCAGCACGCAATCGCCAGCATCACCGAGACGAGCGCAAGCGCGACATGCACGGCGATGAAGGCCTTACCGCCATGGTCGATGACATTCTTGATCCGGGTGCCCCAGACGAACACGGTCCACACGGCAAAGAGACGGAGGACGTTGGCCTGGGCGCGTGTCATGACACCGAGGGTACCGGCCGCCCGAACACACCGGGCAAGGCCCGACCGTCAGGTTGGGCCTACCCGTCCCGCCCCTGCCAGACTCCGCGTCACCGCTGTATGACCACTTGGAGCCACCGTGAGCCAGATCACCGAAGACGCGTTCCGCGCCGAAGCCACCGCTTTCCTCGCGGCAAACTGCAAGGAGCGTGAGCCCGAGACGGTCACCGCGTGGGGTGAGGGCGAGGACAAGGTTGCCGTCTTCGAGGAGAAGTCGAAGGAGGCGGAGCGCCTTGACGTCGAGGCCGGCAAAGCGTGGCGGCACAAGATGTTCGATGCCGGCTTCGGCTGGATCACCGGCCCGACGCAGTACGGCGGCCGTGGACTGCCCGGCGCGTTCGAAAAGGTCTGGCAGGAGGAGTCGGCGAGGTACGAGACGCCCAACACATCGATGTTCGGCATCGGCCTCGGCATGGTCGCACCCACGTTCCTCGCCCACGGCACTGACGCGGCGAAGGACAAGTACCTGCGAGCCATGTGGCGCGGTGAGATCGTCGGCTGCCAGCTGTTCAGCGAGCCCGGTGCCGGCTCCGACCTGGCGTCACTGCAGACCAAGGCCGAGCGTGACGGCGACGAATGGATCATCACCGGGCAGAAGGTGTGGACCACCGGTGCGCAGTTCAGCGACATCGGGGAGGTCATCTGCCGCACCGACCCGAACCTCCCGAAGCACAAGGGCCTCACCGGCTTCATCGTCGACATGCACGCGCCCGGTGTCGAGGTGCGCCCGTTGCGCCAGATGACCGGCGGCGCGTCGTTCAACGAGGTGTTCTTCAACGAGGTGCGCGTGCCCGACGACCATCGCCTCGGCGATGTGAACCAGGGCTGGTCGGTCGCCCTCACCACGCTCATGAACGAGCGGTCCTCCATCGGCGCCGGTGGGGGCGGTGGCGGCATGGGCGTCGCCAACGTCACGCGCCTCGCGGAGATGCTCAAGCACTTCGGCCTGGGTGACAGCGCCGTGCACCGCGACGAGCTGATGGACATCTACACCCGCTACCAGGTGGCCAAGTTCACCAACCAGCGCGCCCTCGACAAGATCCAGGCCGGCCAGCTCCCCGGCCCGGAGATGTCGATCGCCAAGATGGCCCTCACCGACAACCTCAACCGCACCGGCGCCTTCGTGGCCAAGGTGCTCGG
>JAYTFI010000435.1:0-1828 GCA_043734485.1 Acidimicrobiales bacterium
GATCGTCAAGCTCGCGACTCACCCGACCTCGCCACAACAGCTCGGCGAGGTGGTGATCCAGATGCGTTTCGGCCACCCTGACGGCATGGCCTTCGACGCCGACGGCAACCTGCTCGTGTGCGCGCTCTCGCGCACCGACGAGCCCGGTCAGATCCAGGTGTGGGACGTGTCGGGAACGCTCCTCGACCACCACGCGCCCGGTCCCCACGCCCGCTACACGAACCTGGCGCTGAGCGGGGATCGGACGATCGTGATCTCCGACTCCGACGGCGACGCGATGCTGGCGATCGATGACTGGCCGACGGCCGGCCTTGCGCTGCACCCGCTTCGGGCAACCTCGAAGACGGCACCCTCGCTCGCACCGGCGCTGCGGACCCTCGATCTTCCGGATGGCTCAGCGGCGCCGGGAGCCTGAGATGGGCGACGTGCTCATGCAGACGCCGACCATCGCCCTGTACGACGTGCGGCTGCTCGCCGAGGGCCTCGCCTTCCCCGAGGGCCCGGTCGCGATGACCGACGGTTCGGTCGTGGTGGTCGAGATGCTGGGCGGCCGGTTGTCGAGGATCGATCCCGGTGGCACCGTGAGCACCCTCTGCACGACCGGCGGCGGCCCGAACGGCGCCGCAGTCGGGCCCGACGGCGCGATCTACGTCTGTAACAACGGTGGACGAGCCCCCGGCGAGATGTGCGCACCCTCCATCCAGCGGGTCGATCCCGACACGGGGTCGCTCGATGTGCTGTACACGACCTGCGACGGGGTGCCGTTCTCCAGCCCGAACGATCTCGTCTTCGACGTCGACGGTGGCTTCTGGTTCACGGACTTCCGGGGCGGGTCGATCCTGTACGCCCGGGCGGATGGCTCTCGCATCGAACGGGTGATCGGCGACGCAGACCACCCCAACGGCATCGGGCTCTCACCGGACGACACCACGCTCTACTGGGCCCAGACGTTCCGTCGACAGGTGATCCGCCGCCGCGTGACCGGTTTCGGCTCACTCGAAAAGACGCGCGGCTACGACATCGCTTCGGCGCTCCACGGCGGAGGCGTCGACCCTTCCGGGTTGCTGGTCGGGCTCGGGGGCGCGCAGGAGCTGGATTCGCTCGCTGTCGCGGCGGACGGGTCCGTGTGTGTGGGTACGCTCGTCGAGAGCGGCATCACGGTGATCTCCCCCGATGGCCTTCGCGTGGTGCGCCACGTGCTGCCCCCGGGGCTCGATGACGTGGCCGTCACGAACCTGTGCTTCGGCGGACCGGGGCTCGGCACCGCGTTCATCACGCTCTCGCAGACGGGGCGGATCGTGAGCTGCCCTTGGCCGACACCCGGCCATCGCCTCGCGTTCGGGCGTTGAGCATCCGCACAAACACGCAGCGCGGTCTCCTTGCTCTCCGCTTGGGCGGCGTGCTAGGCAGTCGCCCAAATCGTTGAAGGAGAGTGAGCGATGTCCGAGACGAACGAGCCCGAGGTCCCGTACTACTGGAAGTCGATGGACTGGGACCGGTTCATGGCCGACTATCCGCCGCCCCCGATGTTCGGGCGCACCACCGGCCGGCTGAGCGACGACGAGATGCACTCGCTGCAGAACGAGCGCTTCATGGCTCGCGTGGCCGAGGGTTGGAACGTCGCGTTCTACAAGAACCTCTGGGGCGGCGCGCAGCTCGAGTCCGGCGACATCCGCTCGATTGACGACATCGAGAGGATCCCGACCTTCACCTCCGACGACCTGAAGGCAGCGATCGCCGAGGCACCGCCATTCGGTTCGCATCACCCGATCGGGCGCGAGGACTTCGGGCGGTTCCCGCTGAAGATCCAGACGAGCGGTGGAACCAC
>JAYTFI010000436.1:0-1627 GCA_043734485.1 Acidimicrobiales bacterium
TCGTCGAAGGATGCCTGGCGGGCGAGCAGGCTCGACTCGGCATGGATGACGGGCGCGTAGGCCTGGCGCTGCGACTCCGGGCTGGTGGCGCCGAAGCCCGAGATCGACAGCATCACCAGAGCCGGATTGGTCGCGCCGAGGACGGCGTAGCCGAGACCGGCACGATCGAGCACACCGGGCCGGAAGTTCTCGATGACCACGTGCGCGCTAGCCGCGAGCCGACGGATGAGATCCACTCCAGCGGGCACCGCGAGGTCGACGCTGATGCCGCGCTTGCTCGCGTTCATCTGCGTGAAAAGCCCAGTGATGCCACCGACCTTGCGGCCGAACGCGTTGGACACGTCACCTCTCGGCCATTCGACCTTGACGACGTCGGCACCGAGGTCGGCGAGGATGCGTCCGGAGTACGGCCCGGATATGGCCTGCGAGAGGTCGAGCACGCGCGTGCCAGCGAGCGGGAACGTCATGAGTTCGACGGCTCCTTCGGTAGGCCGAGCACGCGCTCGCCGATGACGGAACGCAGCACCTCGTCGGTGCCGCCACCGATGCGGTAGCCAGGCAGGCCGAGCAGAAAGCTCGACCAGGCGTACGTGCCCCACTCGCCCGAATCGGCAACGGCCTTGATCCCGATTGCGCTCGTGACGAGTGCTGCCACCCGGCCGAGGTCGCGGCACAGCGCGAGCTTCAGTAGCGCTCCCTGCGCCCCGCTCGCACCGGTCACCGAGAAGCGCCGACGTGTCCAGGTCGCCGTGCGCAAACCACAGACGAGCGACGCCAGCTGCTGGCGCACCACGGGCTCGTCGGCCATGCCCGCATGACGCAGGAGCGCGATGAGCCGATCGACGTTGAGCAGGCCCTTGCCGCCGAACGCGCTGCCGCCGATCGCGTTGCGCTCGTTGGACAATGTCGTCATGGCCACCCTCCAGCCCTCGTCGACGTGGCCGAGGCGGTGATCGTCGGGGACCCATACATCGGTGAAGAAGACCTCGTTGAACGACGCACCCCCGGTCATCTGCCGCAGCGGACGCACCTCCACGCCGGGCGCATGCATGTCGACGATGAACGCGGTGAGGTTGCGGTGGCGGGCGCCGTCGGACGTACGGCACAGGACTTCACCGATGTCGGCCAGATGCGCACCGGAGGTCCAGACCTTCTGCCCATCGATCCGCCAGCCGTCGCCGTCACGAGTCGCGCGGGTCGCTACACCGGCCAGGTCAGATCCGGCGCCGGGTTCACTGAAGAGCTGGCACGCGACAACCCTGCCGGCGTACATCGCTGTGAGGTAGCGGCTCTTCGCCACGTCCGTGCCATGGGCCAGGATCGTCGGTGCGATCATGCCGAGGCTCACCGTGAGCGGCGAGCTGCTCGGCACGTCGTACTTCCGGACGAGCGCGTCGAAGGCGATCTGATACTCGTAGCCGAGCCCACGGCCGCCGTACTCGGATGGTCCGCCGATCCACGCGAGTCGTGCGTCCGCCAGCTCCTGACGCCACACCCGGACGGCATCGAGCCCCCTCCGTTCCATCGACGGGTCGACCTCTTCGAAGATCGAGACGTCGTCGCTCCCCGTGCCCCACTCGAAGCCGCTCTGCTGCGCAACCCGCAGGGGCCGGTCCACAAGGAACGC
>JAYTFI010000437.1:0-4130 GCA_043734485.1 Acidimicrobiales bacterium
CCGAGCACCTCGGGCGCGCCCCGGTCCCACCCGTCGGAGAGGATCACCACGATCGAACCCCGGGCCATTCCCCGCACACCCCACTGGTCGTTGAACGCCCGCAGTCCGTCGCCCAGGCGCGTCCCACCCGACCAGTCCGTCACCCGTGCCGCGGCCTTGCGCAGCGCATCGTCGGGATCACGCGACGAGAGCTCGCGCGTCACCCGGGTCAGCCGCGTGCCGAGGGCGAACGTCTCGACCCGGCCGCGCCCGACGACCGCTGCCTGACAGAACCGCATCAGTGCGCGCGCATACGACTCCATCGAGCCGCTGACGTCGCAGAGCAGCACGATGCGGCGCGGCTTCGTCGACGGGGCCACGAACTCGCGGTGCATGGCCACGCCATCGGTCCGAAGCGCACGTCGCACCGTGCGGCGCAGGTCGGGACGGTTGCTATGCCCGCTTCCCTTCGCAGGCCGCAAGCGGCGACTGCGGCGAGGCGAGCCGACGACCCGCATCGCGGCCATCACCTTGCGGGCCTCGGCGAACTCCTCTGCGCTGTAGTCCGCGAAGTCCTTGTCGCGCAGCACCTCGGCCGCGCTGTAGCGCACGGCCAGGGTGTCACCCTGCGGACCATCACCCTCGGAGCTGTCGGCGTCGCCATCGTCAGAATCGAGCGCAAGCGTCACCTGCTGATCGGCAGTCGGTTCGGACGGACGGGCGCGACGCCCGAGCCAAAACATGGCGAACACCCCGTCATACACGGCGATGTCTTCGGGACGGCGGACCATCACCGCGCGGCCGGCCCAATAGACCCCGTTGCGGCTCTCGAGGCCCACCGCACCGAGGGCCTCCGCGAACGCGGTCACCGTGCCGACGGGAACGGGTAGCCCGGCCCGCCGGAGCAGCACGGCAAAGGCGACGGCCATCCGCTCGGGGCTCGTGATCGGGCCGTCCAGTAACGCACCGCGGCCGGGCACCACATCGATCCGATCGTTGGCCGAGCCCGACTGGTCGATGAGCGCCAGCACCTCGTTCATCGTGAGGGCCGGAGGGCGGGGCACCCCGGGTGGGGCGGGTTCTGCCATGACGCGTCTCTACGCGTTCCGGGTGACCGCGGCGCGGACGAGCTCCGACACGTCGGACTGCTTCACCCGCTCCGCGTCCTCGCGGTACTTGAGAACAGTTCCCAACGTGGTCGCGATGCTGTGCTCGTCAAGCGCAGTCCGGCCGAGCGCGGCCAGCGCCAGCGCCCAGTCGATCGTTTCGGCCACACCAGGCGGCTTGAACAGCTCCATCCCCCGCATCCGTTCCACCGCGGCGGCGACCTGACGGGCCAGCGCCTCGCTCACATGGGGGGCCCGCAGCCTGACGATCTCGACTTCACGCTCGAACCCCGGATGCTCGACCCAGTGATAGAGACACCGGCGCTTCAATGCGTCGTGGACGTCGCGGGTGCGGTTCGAGGTGAGGATGACAAGCGGTGGCGTCTCGGCCTTGAACGTGCCGAGCTCGGGGATGGTGATGGCGAAGTCGGACAGCACTTCGAGGAGGAACGCCTCGAACTCGTCGTCGGCCCGGTCGACCTCGTCGATGAGCAGTACTGGCGGTGGTCCGTCGCCGTGCGCGATGGCCCGCAGCAGAGGGCGACGTACGAGAAATCGCTCTGCGTACAGATCATTCTCCGCGGCACTTGCCGCGGCCAGCCCGCCGCCCACTTCGGCCGCCCGCAGGTGTAGCAGCTGACGGCTGTAGTCCCACTCGTAGACGGCCTGCGAGGCGTCGATGCCCTCGTAGCACTGCAGCCGCAGGAGCTCCCCTCCGGTCCAGCGGCTCAACACCTTGGCCACCTCGGTCTTGCCGACGCCGGCCTCGCCTTCCAGGAGCAGCGGTCGGCGCAGAGCGATGGCGAGGAAGATCACCGTGGCAAGGCCCTCGTCGGCCAGGTAGCCGTGGGCGCCGAGCGCAGCGCGGACCTCATCGACGGACGCTGCACCCGGCGTGGGCGGAGCGGCGGATTGGGGGGAGGGAGCAGCGGCGGGCACGGGGGGTCATCGTAGAGGCCGTCCCACGACAACCGACACCCACCGCGATGGCCGAACTGAAATACGGCCGGACCAAGCCGTTACGGTTCGGGAGATGGCACGTCTCCGATTCGGCGCTTTCCTCGCGCCCCACCATCCGCTCGGTGAGCATCCGATGCTCCAGCTCCGGCGCGACCTCGACCTCGCGGCCCACCTCGACAAGCTCGGCTACGACGAGTTCTGGGTCGGCGAGCACCACTCCACGGGCTGGGAGATGATCGCCAGCCCCGAGCTGTTCCTGGCCGCGGCCGGCGAGCGCACGCACCGCATCATGCTCGGCACCGGCGTCGTGTCGCTGCCCTACCACCACCCCTTCAACGTCGCCCAGCGCATCGTGCAGCTCGACCACATGACCGGCGGTCGCGTCATCTTCGGCACCGGCCCCGGCGCTCTCCCCAGCGACGCCAAGGCCCTGCGTATCGAGCCGATCCGCCAGCGCGACATGCAGGACGAGGCGCTCGGCGTGATCATCCGGCTCATGCAGGGCGAACGGGTCACGCACGAGTCCGACTGGTTCACCCTCGACGAGGCCGCACTCCCGATTCTTCCGTACCAGGAGAACATGCAGATGGCGACGGCATCGTCGTTGTCACCCTCGGGTATGAAGCTGGCGGGGAAGTACGGAATCGGTGTGATATCGATCGCCTCCAACTCGACGGAGGGCCTGCAGGCTCTGCCTACCCAGTGGGCGTTCGCGGAAGACGCGGCCAAGGAGCATGGGCAGGTCGCCGACCGGAAGCAGTGGCGGGTGCTGATGTCGTTCCACCTCGCCGAGTCGAAGGAGCAGGCAAAGAAGGAAGCAGTCGACGGTTTGCAGCGCTGGCACAACGAATACAACGTCAAGGTGCTCGGCCGGCCGGGATCGAACCACGTCGACGACAAGTGGGCGCTGCTTGACGCCACCGATGCGGCCGGCGGGAGCGGCACGGGCACGGCGGTGATCGGCACACCCGAGGAGATGGTCGCCGCCATCCGACGGCTGCGCGAGTCGACCGGCGGGTTCGGCACGATGATCGGCTTCGTCCACGACTGGGCCGACCGTGAGGCCACGTTCCGGAGCTGGGAGCTGTTCGCCCGCTACGTCGTCCCCGAGATCAACGGCTACACCAAGCCGATGCAGGCATCGGCCGACTACGTCGAAACGCACAAGGCAGCCCTCATGAAGAGCGCCGGCGCAGCCATCGTTGCCCAGATCAAGCGCGACCCGAAAGCATCCGAAGCATTCGGCGTGACGCTGGCACAGCGCTCGCAGATGGGCGCCGGATCCTCGGCCGCGGCTGGCGCCGCACTGGGGGCGAAGCAGGACGACCTGTAGCTCGTCGATGCGCCGGGGAACCAGGTGTCCGGTTCCCTACGTCGAAGCAGCCGTACGATCCGAGCGCTGCACTCCGCGGCGCGAGCAACGGGAGACCCACGGTGCACACACGGCTGACCTGTCACACCCGCGCCGCTCGACTCCGGGCATCGCTCGCAGCGGTGCTCGCGGCCGCCATGGCTGCGCCGATAGTGGCGGCACCGGTTTACGCGTCACCATCCCTGCAGGCCGATGCGGCGGGGACAAATCCGTACGCCTCGTTGCGGGCACCGAAGAGCGACGGTCACCTGCACGTGGTGCTGGCGTCGCCGAAGGGACAGCTCCGCACGATCGGACAGGCCTCCGAGCTGCGGTGGGTGTTCGACCGCCCGATCATCGCGCTCAGCGCAATCGATCAGCGCGCGAACGATCCGGCAAAGTACGTGCGCATGCGACCCGCCGTCGAGGGCGCGTTCCGATGGGCGTCGACCCGCGTGCTCGTGTTCACACCGGCCACGTCACTCCCCCGCTCGACCCGATTCACGGTCACACTCTCGGCCGTCAAGGCGCTCGACGGGACGACGCTGGTCGCTCCGATCGACTCGTCGTTCGACACGCCACGCGTCCAGTGCAGCCAGTACCGGACCGATAAGGGCTGGCAATCCGGACGGGCCAGCGGCTCGATCCTCGTCACCTGCGATCAGCCCGTTGCCGGCGCCGACTTGGCCGCGCACACCACATTCGCGTTCCAGCACAACGTCGACGACCTCGCC
>JAYTFI010000438.1:0-1656 GCA_043734485.1 Acidimicrobiales bacterium
CTCGTCAGCGAAGTGCTCGCGTCGAACGGCTCCACGTCGATGGGCTCGGTCTGCTCGTCGTCGCTGTCGTTGATGGACGCCGGTGTGCCGATCAAGGCGCCCGTCGCCGGCATCGCCATGGGCCTCATCTTCGCCGAGGGCAAGTACACGACGCTGACCGACATCCTCGGCTCCGAGGATGCCTTCGGCGACATGGACTTCAAGGTCGCCGGCACGTCCGAATTCGTCACCGCGCTGCAGCTCGACACCAAGATCGACGGCATCCCCGCCGATGTGCTCGGTGCCGCCCTGCAGCAGGCGAAGGAAGCGCGCTTAGCAATTCTCGAGGTCATGAACGCGGCCATCTCGACGCCGCGCACCGAGGTCAACGAGACGGCCCCGAAGATCGTCAGCTTCGAGATCCCGATGGACAAGATCGGCGAAGTGATCGGGCCGAAGGGCAAGGTCATCAACGCGATGCAGCAGGAGACCGGTGCGGACATCACCATCGACGACGACGGCCGGGTCGGTATCGTCTCGATCGGCTCCGTCAACGGCGCCGCCGTCACCGAGGCCCGTCGTCGCATCGAGCTGATCCTCGATCCGCCGAAGGCCGAAGTCGGCGCCATCTACATGGGCAAGGTCGTCTCGACCACCAAGTTCGGTGCCTTCATCAACATCCTCCCTGGCCGTGACGGCCTCATCCACATCTCGAAGCTGGGGCGTGGCAAGCGCATCAACACGGTCGAAGAGGTCATCAACCTCGGCGACTCGGTCGAGGTGCGGGTGGACGACATCGATGCCCAGGGCAAGGTGTCGCTCAGCTACGCCGACGCGCCGCCGGTCGAGCCGGGGTCCTCGGATGCTCGTGGACCGCGCTCGGAGGGTGGCGATCGCGGTCCGCGTGATCGTGATCGCGGTGGTCGCGACGATCGCGGTGGTCGCGACGATCGCGGTGGTCGTGGCGATCGCGGTGGTCGTGGCGATCGTGGCCCGCGGCCCGAGCGTGCGCCGCGCGCCGATGCGCCCTCTTCCTCCTCTTCCTCCGACGGCGGCGTCGCCACCGTCAGCTTCGACGATGCCTTCGATGCGCAGGTCGCCCAGGAGTTCGGCGATCTCGGACCCGCACCGGCCGAGGGGGACTCCCTCGGCGAGGACCGTGGCCCGCGTCGCAGCGAGGGCAACGGCGGCGCCCCCGGCCGTCCCCGTCGTCGCCGCTAAGCGCTTCCGGGTCCTAATTGTTCGACGGGCCCGCTCCCTTCCAAGGGGGGCGGGCCCGTTCGCGTCAGGGGTCGTGAAGGACCGTCCGGCGGCGTGTGCGTGGGAACCGTCCGGTGAGGTGAACTGGGTCCGGCAGGACCCTCGCTACGTCGGGCGCACGACGACCGCGGTTCCGTAGGCGCAGATCTCCTGCCACGCGCCGCCCACCTCGGCAGCGTCGAAGCGCATGGCCAGCACCGCGTTGCCACCGCGTTCGACAGCGGCCTCGACGAGCCGGGCCTGCGCCTCTTCGCGGGACTGGATGAGGTTCTTCGTCATGCCCCGCAGCTCACCCCCGAACAGCGACTTGAACGCAGCACCGATCTGGCTGCCGACGTTTCGAGACCGGACGGTGAGTCCGAAGACCTCGCCCTTCACCTCCGTCACGACGAAGCCGGGCAGGTCGTTCATGGTCGA
>JAYTFI010000439.1:0-5150 GCA_043734485.1 Acidimicrobiales bacterium
GACATGGCACCTCCCGACGCTCCGGACGCGGCCGCAGCCGCCCGACGGCTCGAGGCCATCAGGGAGAAGCGCGACTGGTTCGCCACCGGTGCCATGGCCTGGAGCAGCGCTGTGACATGAGTGCACCCGCGCGGCCCGCCGAAAAGCTCACGAACCTTGTGGGTGAAGCCCCTGGCGATCGAGAGCCCGACGAGCTTCTCGTAGTGCGGAACGATATGGGTGCAGAGCGTGTGCGGTCGCTCCTCGAACACCACTTCGGCCCGGGTGATGTCCATCGCAGGAACGGTGACGTCGATCTCCACGATCATGTGGTGGATGGTCAGCGGGTCGGGATCGTCTTCGAGCATCATGCCCGCCGGCTTCATGTCGCGGACCGCGCCACGGATCATCATCGTGCGCTCATCCTTCCGATAGGAGCGCACTTCATACGTGCGCGTATGAAGTAGTTCGAGTTCCGGATCGGGCGGGAGCAGCGTGTCCATTCCTCTACCTCACCAAAGCCGGGCGGGAATCGCCAACCCCAGCGACGTGACCTACGGCACCACCCAGTGCCGCCGGCCTTCGCCTTTGATGAGCCGGCCGAAGTGCATGCCCGGAAAATGCGCCCCGGACACCACTGCGTTCGCATCGCCGTCGAGCTCGCGGGCCAGGGCATTGCGGGTGCGCTTGGCCAATATCGGGTCGACGTCGAACATGCCGGCCCACTCGTCGGCCACGAGTTGCACCGGGCAGTGCACGACGTCGCCGAGCATCATCGCCCGGTCGTTGTCGCTCGACACGACGACCACGCTTGATCCAGGCGTGTGGCCGGGGGCGGCGAACTGCCCGATGCCGGGGACGATCTGGCCCGTCGAACCCTCGTCCCAGGCGACGATGTGAGCTGCGAGTGGTTCGAGGATCAGACGCTCGGCCTCGTCGGCACCGGCGCCTCGACAGAAGTAGCCGACGTCACCGTCGGAGGCGCGGTAGGTCGCGTTGGCGAACGTGGGCCGGCCGTCGGTGATGGCCCAGCCGATGTGGTCGACGTGGAGATGGGTGAAGACGACATCGGTGACGTCTTCGGGCTGGACGCCGAGTGCCGCGAGGTTGTCGAGGAACGCACCGCCGTCGATGCCCATGAGCCGTGTGCGGCCGAGGCCGAGGTCGACCAGGGTCACCCGGCCGTTCCCTCGGACGAGGAAGCCGCCCATGGTGAATCCGAGGAGGCCGTCTGCGTCGAGGAGGTCGCGGTGCGGCGCCCAGTCGGCCTCGTCGGTGCCCCGGAACGTCATCGTCGGCTTGAAGCGGCCGACGCCGTCGATCACCGGGTCGATGTGCAGGTTCCCAATGTCCATGACGCACCGTAGCCAGCCGCAGCCAACGCCGTCCGACTTCGCAATCGCGCCGGCCGGCGAGAAACCGTCACCCACCTTCGCAATCGCACCGGCCGGCGAGAAACCGAACGGTCAGATCTCCGAACCCGACAGCGCCGCCGCGACCCGGGCCAGCCGCCGACCCTGGTGGCGGGCCGTGGCCAGCGCGGCATCGTCTGGTGTCGACCCCTTCTTCGGCACCCAGCTCGCGCCGTACGGGTTGCCGGTGGCGAAGACGGCCGGGTCGGTGTACCCGAGCGGCATGATGATCGAGCCCCAGTGGTATGCCGTGTTCAGCATCGCGAGCACCGTCGATTCGAGGCCGCCGTGGCTCGTCGATGCCGACGTGAACGCAGTGACGACCTTTCGCGACAGCGCGCCCTTCCCCCACAGTCCACCGGTCTGGTCCAGGAACTGCTTCAGCTGGGCCGTCGGCAGCCCGAACCGGGTCGGCGACCCGAGGGCCACCCCGTCGGCCCATTCGAGGTCGTCGAGGGTTGCCACCGCAACCCCAACCCCGCCCTCACCTTCGGCGAACGCCGCGTGCTGCTGCCACTTCGGGTTCTGCGCGATCGCCTCGGGCCGCGCCAGCTCCGCAACTCGCAGCACCCGAACTTCCGCGCCCTCCTCAGCTGCACCTTCACCGATGGCGACGGCGAGCCGGTACACATTGCCAGTGGAGCTGTAGTGGATGACGGCGATCTTGGGGGGCATCACCCAAAGGTACGCGTGCGTGCTGCACCGAGTCGCGGGGCGCACGACCTATGGATTGCAGGCGACCAGGCGGAGCCCACGGGCGGTTCGTTCGACCTCCATGGCAAAGTCGAAATGGTCGATGCGCACGCAGTAGTCGATGTCGTCGGGATGCACATGCTCGGGGCCGAGCAGCACCGTATGGCGGGCGTCGTCGGTATCGCGCACGGCGGCTGCTGTTGCAATCGGATCGACCAGCTCACCGCGACGCACGCCCTCGATGAACGACGCCGCGAGCACATCTTCGTCACCACTGTCGTCAGGCCGGTCGGGGAAGCGCCCGGTGATCACATAGGCCGGCTCCCCGAGCCCGCTCGTGTTCACCGCAGCCGCCGTTGCCGACGCGCACACCAGGCTCGCTGTCCACAATCGCGTTGCCGAGCGCGCGGCGACGACTCCCTGCGTCCCGGCGGAGGTGCGCTGGACGATCGTGCGGCCGTCGAGATCCGCGATCGACGCCCCGACCGGAGAGTTCGACAAGTCGAATCCGACCGGCCGCCGACCGCGATCTTCGCCCATCGCGAGGCAGCCCACGGTCGCGGCCTTGAATGCCAGCGCCTCATCGACAGTACCGACGAGGAAGATCTCGGCTGCGCCCGCACCGAACGCGTAGGCCGCGGTGGTGAAGGCTCGGATGACGTCGATCACAACGACCGCTCCATCGACGTCGGCCACCTCCCAACGCGGCAGGAATCGATCGGACGCGCGCATACGAAAACCGTACCGCGCGACCTACTCCTCGATGAAGACCGCCCGTTCCGGGCAGTTGGCTGCGGCCCGCCGGGCCCGGTCCTCCATGCCAGCCGGCACCGTCCCGTCGCCGATCTCGTGCGCGTAGCCGAGGTCGTCGGACTCGAACAGGTCGGGTGCGGCAATGGCGCACATCTGGTGGCCCTGGCACTTCTCGGCGTCCACTCGGACCTTCATCGTCAACCCCTCGTTCGTTGCGTTCATTGCGTTGGGCGGATTCGGCTCACGCGAGCGCTAAGTGCGGGCGCGAGCCGGGTGCCGGGCTCGAACACTACGGGGGCGTGACGAGGCACGCGTACCTGACCTCCGCCCAGCGGACCTCGGTCGGATTCCCCAGTTCGTACTCGGGGATGCGCTCGATCCAGGTCTGCACCGCGACCCGAAGTTCGAGGCGGGCCAGGTTCGAGCCGACACATCGGTGGATGCCCGAACCGAACGCGACATGGCGATTCTGTGCACGATCGAGGATGACCTCGTCGGGCGAGTCGAACACTGCCGGACAACGATTGGCCGCGGGGAACGGCATGAGGACCTTGTCGCCGGCCTTCATCGGGCAGCCGCCGATCTCGACGTCCTTGGTGACGACCCGCGCCATGGTGACGGGTGCGAACGCCCGTAGCAGCTCCTTGATCGCCGTCGGCCAGATCTCCGGGTTCTCGCGGAGCTGCTTGCGGATCCTTCACGAACTCCGGCGAAAAGATGTCGTAGTCGGTGGCCCATTCGACGCTGGTCATGGATGGAAGAACAACTCGCCGAGAACGGTGGACGTACGGCGGATGCGGCCGTGGTGCATGCTTGGCCGATGACCACGCCGACTGCAGGGCCGACTCCAGGGCCGACTCCCGGGCCGACCTTCGAGACCATCCGCTACGAGGTCAGCGACGGCCTCGCCATCGTCACGCTCGACCGGCCCGAGGCAGCCAACTCGATCAACCTCGCCATGGGCCGCGACCTGAAGGACGTCGCCATCGCCTGCGACGAGGACCCGTCGGTCCGAGCCGTGCTGCTGCGGGCCAACGGGAAGCTCTTCTGCGCCGGCGGCGACCTCCCGTCGTTCGTGGCGTTCGGCGACCAGATCGGGGTGCAGCTGAAGCGCCTGACCACCGATCTGCACGCCGCGCTGTCGCGCTTCATCCGCATGCGGGCGCCGATGGTCGTCGCCGTGCAGGGTGCGGCGGCCGGTGCCGGGTTGCCCCTCGCGATGGCTGGCGACCTCGTGCTTGCGGGGCGGTCGGCCTCGTTCACGATGGCCTACACAGCGGCCGGGCTCAGCCCCGACGGCGGCTCGACCTACCTGCTGCCTCGCCTCGTCGGCATGCGTCGCGCACAGGAGCTGACGCTCACCAACCGCCGCCTCAGCGCCGAGGAGGCCTACGAGTGGCAGCTGCTCACGAAGGTGGTCGACGACGACGCGCTGGCCGACGAGTCGCTCGCCCTCGCCCGACGCCTCGCCGATGGTCCGACCGAGGCATTCGCGTCCGCCAAGCGACTGCTGTGGGGATCGCTCGGCGACACGATCGAGGTGCAGATGGAACTGGAAGCACGCGAGATCGCGGCCAACGCACGGGGTATCGACGGGTCCGAGGGGATCGCCGCCTTCACCGGCAAGCGCAAGCCAGTCTATACCGGTCGTCGCTGAGCGTCTGCGCGCGAAGTTGACCGTCGACGCGCGCGAACTTGCCAAAACCGCGTCGACTCCACACGTTTTCTGCGACTTCGCGCGCGCTGGACCTCCTGTTCGCGCGCACGCAGTTTGACCGTGCTTGGGCGATCGCTGGCATGATCCGGCGCATGAGCATTTACGACGCAGCCATCAGCAAGCTCGACGGGACTCCCGCCGACCTCCATGACTACGAGGGCAAGGCGCTCCTCATCGTCAACGTTGCCAGCAAGTGCGGCCTCACACCGCAGTACACCGGCCTCGAAGCCCTGCAGAAGCAGTACGGCGACCGCGGCTTCAGCGTCCTCGGCGTGCCGTGCAACCAGTTCATGGGCCAGGAGCCAGGCACGGCGGAGGAGATCCAGACCTTCTGCTCGACCAGCTATGGCGTCACGTTCCCGCTCTTCGAGAAGGTCGACGTCAACGGCGACGCCCAGCACCCGCTCTACAAGGAGCTCAATGCGGTCGCCGATGCCGATGGCTACGCCGGCGACGTCCGCTGGAACTTCGAGAAGTTCGTCGTCGCCCCCGGCGGTGCCGTCACCCGCTTCGGCCCGAAGGTCACCCCGGAGGACGCAGCGCTCGTCTCCACCATTGAGGCCGCACTCCCGGCGTGAGGTGACCGGGGCTCCCGG
>JAYTFI010000440.1:0-3048 GCA_043734485.1 Acidimicrobiales bacterium
CCGCACCGGCCGACCGTCGACCTCGACCCACGTGGCCTCGTGCGTGACCTGTGTGTAGGCGAACGACTCCCGACGGTCCTCGTAAGGGAACATGCAGCGGCTCTCGAACTTCTCGTAGTGACCCGCAGCCGAATGGTGGAACTGCCAGAACACGACCCGATCGGGAAGTCGGAACACGCACCACTGCCGCAACCCGGGAGGTGCAGGTGCTTCCGATGGCGGCGGCGGCGCAATGGCCGCTGAGCGTGGCCCGCCGGTGTTGTTGCCGATGCCCCACGAGTGGTCGCGCACGCCGGTCCACCCGTCGACCTCGACCCGTCGCCCATCGAAGCCGATCCAGCCGGTGACGAGCGAGCACTGGTCGTAGTTCGAGCGGTCGCTGTGCAGGCGTCCGTTGATGATCGAGATGAGCCGATCCTCGTTGTAGGGCGGCGAGAAGCCCTCCCACAGGAGGTCGAAGGTGATGCCGTGGATGTTCGCAGCACAGCGGGTCCGCACCGTGCGCAGCCCTTCGACGATTTCGACGGAGAACGGGCCGCAATCCAGGTCGTCGATCCGAGGGCGCAGCCGACGGGACCAGCGGATGTTGTGCTGGCGTCCACGGCTCGAGATGCAGGTGAAGGCGTCGAGCACGTCGTTGTTGGCGTGCAGGCGGAACCCCATGAACCAGGCGATCTCGCCGGTGTCGTCGCCCATCGTGAAGTAGTAGCCATCGCTCCAGTGCGGGCTCCCGTCGGCAACGACATCGAACGTGCCGCCCACCTGATGGCGGGGCCATTCGTCCATCTTGGTGAGTCGGTACTGCACGTCGAAAAGCTCCCCCGGATGCGTGACCACGGCGATCGTAGGCGACCGACGCGGAAATTGATCGTTCGATAGATTCCCCCGAGTGAGCGACCGAGTCAAACCACCCCTTTCGACGTTCGCGCCCGACCTGCTCGGCGGCCGAACGGCGCTGATCACCGGCGGCGGGCACGGCATCGGTCGGATCACCGCGTTGGCCATGGCCCGCCTCGGTGCATCTGTTGCGATCGCGGCACGAAATGCGGACCACCTGGCCCGCACCGCAGCCGAGATCACCGAGGCAGGCGGTCGTTGCATCACAATCGTCGCCGACATCCGCCACACCGAAGCCGTCGATGCCATGGCGCGGCCACTCTCGCCGAGTTCGGCAAGGTCGACCTGATCGTGAACAACGCAGGCGGACAGTTCCCGGCACGGCCCTCGAAGATCTCAGATCGCGGTTTCCGGGCGGTCGTCGACCTCAACCTGCACGGCACCTGGAGTGGTGATCTCGCCGTACTTCGGGAAGGTCTGCTCGACAGAGCTGGATGCGCGCGAAGTAGTGGGGTCATGCGCGCGAAGTGACCGCTAATCCGACCGCAACTGCGTTCCGGAAACAACTTCGCGCGCGTCAACCCCCAACTTCGCGCGCAGTCGAAATGGGGCCGCCGCTACGGCATGCCGGTGATCATCGCCAGGATGTCGAGGATCTGATGCGAAGTGGCGGGACCCACATTGCCCTCGGTTTCCGAGCAACGTTCGATGGCAACGGCACGAAGCTGTTCCACCAAGGCCCAGCTCGGTGCTCGCAGGCCGTTCCTTGCATCGGGTTCGATCTCCACATGACTCGGAAACGTGCGAGGCGTTGTGGTCACCGGCACGGCGAACACCGTGGTCGGCCGGTACCGGAGAAACGCGTCTGCGGTGACCAGGATGGCGGGTCGGACGAAGCCGGGTTCCGAGCCGACCGGCGTACCGAAGTCGACGCGGACCACGTCGCCGAAGTTCACGCTCGAGTGCCTAGGTCGGCGTTGAGCCAGGCATCTCGTTCCGCCGCGTACTCAGCCCAACGTGTCGGGTCGGCGCGCAATGTGGATTCCGCTTGGGCCATGGCTTCGTAGAAATGGTTACGGCGCAGTGCCTCGAGGGCCGCATCGAGCGTGTCGGCCATGCTTGCGTCGAGTAGCTCGGCGAGGCTTCGCAACCGTTCCCGCTGTTGGACACTTACCCGAATCGTTGTAGACGTGGAAGTCATATAGGTAGTCTACATTCGCAGAGTACATCGGACCACGGGGCGGCCGGTTGCCCAACGCCGGTCGATGAGGTCTTCGACCAACCGCGTGATCAGGGGCCGCTGTTGCTCGGCGCCGCCTGTGCTGAGCGCCTCGGCATCCTGCGGCAGTGCCGCTCCCGGAGCCGGACCATTCGCGAAGAGATCCGTACGCTTACTGACCCAGGCGACACCTTCGTACCGGGTGAGCACATAGGTCGACGTGCCGGGCATGCAGTGCACCGGTGCTTCTTCGCGAAGCTCGTCGTAGGCCGGTACCAGTCCTTCTGCGTGGCCGGCGCGTAGAGGTCCACATCCGGGCATCCGGCAGCCGATGCGCTGGTCGTCACGGCCGCCTCATCCGCGACCGACGAAGCCCCACTCGCCCATGATGGCGACCTCCGTGGCGCTGCGGCCCTGGAGCAGGGCTACGGCACGACCGCACAAGGCCTCGTCGCCCTCGGCCATGGCTGCTTCAAGCGCACATGACAGTGCCTCTCCGGCGGCGCTGTAGACCTTCACCATGTCCTCCAGGTGCAGGCTTTGACGCGGGCCGGCGGACAGCGTCTCCAGCGCTGCCACCAGCCCCGGCGACGATGGCAAGGCGACAAGGACATCGCTCGCGTAGGCCTCCATCGCCAACGTCTCGTCGCGCAGCCAAGCGATCTCGTGAGCAGCGCGAGCGGCCGCGTTCCGCAGCACGTTCTCGACCATCTGCACGCTTACTTTGCCGGCGTCGCTGTGCACCTCAGGGCCGATGACCTCCAGCAGCTCACGCCGACAGTCGAGAATGATCTGATCGGTGGTCGGAAGCGAGATCATGCGCGCACCGCCACGCCGGCGACGGAAGCCATCTGCTGATGCAGGGACCGGAGCGCGTCGAGCGGTTCGGCCAGCGCGCTGCAGGCGTTCAGGAAGTTCATGTGCCCAATCGTGGCCGCGTTGATGTTGTACGTCGTCATCACCCCGCAGGTCTTTCCTTCGGCCATTGCGCT
>JAYTFI010000441.1:0-2305 GCA_043734485.1 Acidimicrobiales bacterium
CTGCGGCGGCGTCATCCCGGCACAGGACTACGAGTTCCTCCGCAACGCCGGCGTAGCAGGCATCTACGGCCCCGGGTCGAACATCCCGAAGGCGGCCGCCGAGATCCTGGCACTGCTGCGCAGTCGCACGAACGCAGCGGCATAGCGCTCGCACCCCTCGGTACGTTCGGTTGCATGGCACCGATGCCGATACGATTCCCTCCGTGGCAAAAGCGAAGCGGTCGCTCGTCGAGTATCCCGACATGCAGTGGTTGGAGGATGGTGTCTGTCCGCAGGTCGTGTTCGAAGTGCTCTCGCCGAAGAACACCGCGGCCGAGATGCATCGCTGTCGTTCGACGACGAAATGTTCCGATTCATCGATCCGCATGGGAACTTCCTGATCAGCGGGATCGAGGGAATCGCCCAGGTCGCCGAAGCTCGGGCAAAGGTCGCGGCGCTTTCGGCTCGGTTGCGCGCCCTCGGCGTCGATCCGGCCGACATCATCGCCGGCGACTAGCGGGGTACGACACCGGTCAGCGCCGACGGGACCGGTCAGCGCCGACGGGCCACGACCAGCCCGTCCTGCTCCCATGTCACGACGAAATCGCCGGCCGATGCAGTATGCGCACGTAGCAGTGCGACCCACGCCGGCTTCATGTTGATCGTGTCTGCGACGATCCAGTCGATGTCCACCGGGTCTGCACGGGTCACGCTGTCGGCACCGTACGTCACCGGCTGGAAGGGGTTCGGGAAGTCGTAGACATGCGAACGGTGGGTGAGGTGGGCGACGAGGTCGTCGCTCGCGCTCACACGGGCACCGGCAGGGATCTGGTCGAGCGCGACCCGACGTTCGGGCGTCCGGGCCGAAGGGCCGATCCACTGATCGGCGTTGATGCCGATCGGCAGCGGGGAGCGAATGAACGCGCTCAACAAAGAGCAGACCATCATCCAGGCAAGAAGCGGCACTCGCAAGGCGGCCCGGCACCGGACCAGCAGCGCCGTGCCCTCGATGGCGGCGACGACCACACCGACGACGATGAGCGCGGTGTACTGGAAGCGGATGTCGCGGACGAACCACTCGACATTGCTTGAGGCCACGGCGGCGAGACCCTGCGGCGCCGACATGGCGAGGAACGGAAGTCCGACGAGCGAGAGACCGCCGAATGGGGCGAGCAGATCGAAGCCAAAACGGAGGCGGTCGGGCCGGGCCGCGAGCGACAGCACCCTCCCCGGATGCAGCGCCATCGTCTTGAGCACCTCGCCCATCGAGTTGCCGAAGGAGCCGTAGAACCGTTGGACGTAGTACGGATCGGCGCCGTGGTTGAAGTGGGGGATGACGACCTTCGTGGACACGACGAACCAGATCATGCCGGTGAGCGCGGTGATCCACGGCGCCCAACGGTCGCGACGCGAGCGGGCCGCGATGCCAGCCCGACGGTCGGCCCGGGTCGTCAGCACCAGCAGCAGGCCCATGACGGTGACGACGAGTGCGACCTCCTCCCGCATCGCCAATGCCAGGAACACACAACCGGCGAAGGGCAGCCATCGCCGGCGGCGGCCGAGCCACCAAGCGAAAAGCAACGGGGTGATGCACAGTGCCTCGGGATGGAAGTTCGCCCAGGCGATCCAGCCCGTGGGCGGATAGAGCAGGTAGGCGACTGCGAACACCAGGCCGATCCACGACGACTTCAATCGGTCGCGGGCGATCAGGTGCACGGGGACGGCGCCGAGCGCGAGCACGGTGGCCTGCACGGCGACGAGGAATTCCGGTCCGGCCCCGAGCAAGTAAGCGGGCGCGAACAGGAAGGCCACGAGATTGACGTGGTGGCCCCACACGTTCATGCCTCGCATCGTCATGAAGGTCTGGCCTCGGGACACGAGCCAGAAGGCCTGGTCGTAGATGCCGGTGTCGAAGCCCCAGGTGCCGAAGTTCTGATGCGCCCGCGCGGCAAGCGCGCCATAGACGAGCGCGAAGAGGGCGGCGAAGGCCCACGTTGCGAGCCACGCCGGATGGGTCCGCTGGGCGCGGGAACGGAAGCGGTCGAGCGCCCGAGGAAGCGCGACCGTCTCGGGGGCGAGGGTTGCCACAGTGCATGCATCGGCAGGCCTGAGATCAAGCCTGAGACCTCACCGACCCAGGCGTCGCTCCGAAGGGTGCGAAATCGCTTCATGAGCGGGTGGACATCGTGCAGTTGCGCCAAGGCGCCCTAACGTCTCCGACCGTGCCGACGCCGCTCGCCGATCACCAGCTCGCCGAGGAGATCCAGGCCGGCGACCGCAGGGCCCTGGCCCGCGCCATCACGCTCGTGGAGTCGACCCGCTCCGA
>JAYTFI010000442.1:0-2143 GCA_043734485.1 Acidimicrobiales bacterium
AGGGCTTGGGCGCGGGCGAGTTCGTGGTGGGCGCAGCGGCGCGCTGCGTCGGCGTCATCATCCGGGCCGGCGAGTCCGGCGTCGACCGTCGACGGTGACGCCTCCCAGGCATGGACAAGGATCACCGTGTCGCCGGGTCGGGCGTGGTCGACGGCCCAACGGACCGCGGCGCGCGAGGCGAGTGAGCCGTCGACTCCGACAACGATCTGCTCGGATTGATGGTGGCCGGTGGACATCATTGGTCACGATCCAGGTGAAGCCGTTTGAGGGCGGCGGAGTTGATGATGACCGAGAGGCTGGACAGGGCCATGGCTGCGGCGGCGATCATCGGGTTCAGCAGGCCGGCGGCGGCGATGGGGATGGCGGCGCTGTTGTAGCCGAAGGCCCAGAAGAGGTTCTGGCGGATCGTGCGCATCGTCGCTCGGCTGAGCTGGATGGCTACGGCGACGTCACGCAGGTCGTCGCGGATGAGGATCAGTCCGCCGGTCTCCTTGGCCACGTCCGAGCCGGACCCGAGGGCGATGCCGATGTTGGCGGTCGCCAGGGCGGGGGCGTCGTTGATGCCGTCGCCGACCATGGCGACGACCTCGCCATTGTCGCGGAGCCGTTGGATCTCGCGGGCTTTGTCCTCGGGGAGCACGTTGGCGATGACCCGCTCGATGCCGACCTGACGGGCGATGGCGTTGGCTGTCTGCTCGTTGTCGCCGGTGAGCATCACCACCTGGATTGCCTCCCGGCGGAGGTCTGCGACTGCTTCAGCGGCGTTGTCTTTGATGGTGTCGGCGACTGCGATGATTCCGGCGAGGCGTTGGTCGACGGCGACCAGCATGGCGGTCTTACCGTCCTGCTCGAGTGCTTGCAGCTGGTGTTCGACCTCGTCGGTGAGCTCGATGCTGTTGCGGGTCATGAGACGTCGGTTGCCGAGCAGCACCGCTACGCCGTGAACCTCCACCTGCACGCCGCAGCCCGGGATGGCGTCGAACGAGTCGGGTTCCGGGATCGGATCGGCGGCCATGGTTGCGCGGCGGACGATGGCCTGGGCGAGGGGATGCTCGCTGCGGAGCTCCGCCGCGGCAGCGAGCTGGACGAGCCGGTCGCCAGTGATCGCGGTGCCGTTGCCAGCGGCGAGGATGACGTCGGTGACTGCCGG
Source organism: Acidimicrobiales bacterium (assembly GCA_043734485.1). Taxonomy (GTDB): domain Bacteria; phylum Actinomycetota; class Acidimicrobiia; order Acidimicrobiales; family JANYDT01; genus JAYUDQ01. The sequence goes on from JAYTFI010000442.1 coordinate 1,151, forward strand.
TTCGCCGCGGGTGATTGTGCCGGTCTTGTCGAACACGACGGTCGTCAGGCGCAGTGCCTGTTCCAGGTACTCGGCACCGCGGATCAAGATGCCGGCCTCGGCGCCCTTGCCGACCCCGACCATCAGCGCTGCTGGCGTGGCGATACCGAGCGCGCAGGGGCAGGCGATGATCAACACCGCGATGAACGCCAGGACGGCCTGGGGGAGATCGCCGGCGATCCACCAGCCGGCGAAGCTGCCGAACGCCACGATCACCACTACCGGGACGAAGTAGGCGGTGACCCGGTCGGCGACCCGCTGGATCTGCGCCGACGAGCTCTGGGCCTGCTCCACCAGGGCGATGATCTGGCTGAGCGCGGTGTCGCTGCCAACCCGGCCGGCCCGGAACCGGAACGACCCGGTGGCGTTCACCGTGCCGCCGATGACCGAGTCGCCGGGGTGCTTGTCGACCGGCATGCTCTCTCCGGTCAAGAGCTTCTCGTCGACCGAGGACGATCCATCGACGACGTCACCGTCGGTCGGAATCTTCTCCCCGGGGCGTACCACGATGACGTCGCCGACCTCGAGGGTCTCCGCGGGGACTTCCATCTCCTGGCCATCGCGCAGCACGCGGGCGGTGGCCGGGCGCAGGTCTATGAGCTTGCGAACCGCCGCGGAGCTCTTGCGCTTGATGATGTCCTCCATGTACTTGCCGAGGAGGACGAAGGCGATGATGATGGCGGAGACTTCGAAGTACACCTGACGTTCGTCGACCTTGACCGGCAAGATGTCGGGGGCGAAGACCACGATCACGCTGTAGAAGTACGCGACCGATGTACCCAGCGCGACGAGGAGATCCATGTTGATCGCCCGCCGACGAAGGGCCTGGAACGCCCCCTTGTAGAAGGAGGCACCGCCGATGAACTGCACCGGGGTCACCAGGATCATCATCCACACGCCCCACGTGAACCACGGCAGCGCGTCGACAGGCGCCCACGTCAGCAGCGTCGCGCC
>JAYTFI010000443.1:0-4899 GCA_043734485.1 Acidimicrobiales bacterium
TAGCGGCCGTTCGGCGTCGGCGTGTCGTTCTTGCCGGTGGCGATCTTCTCGGCGAGGACGACGTCTTTGCCGTTGTAGGCCGTGATGCGGTGCGCCGACAGCTCCACGACGACCTTGTAGCCGTGCTGGAACTTCTTCACCTGTCCCGGATCGACCCAGCCGGTGGCGCCGTTCGGCCGCACGGGGAGGAGCACCTTGAATCGCGTCGACGTCTGACCGTCCACCAGGAACGTGAGGGGTGCCCCGGACGGAAGTGGGTTCTGCAGCGTCATCTCGGTCTTGTTGGACGTGGCGCCGTCGAAGATCGTGACGCTCGGGACGACGGCCTGCAGGACGGTGCTGACGTCCGCCTGCGCAGGCTCGTAGTCGTTGGCCAGCGGCGAGGTCGTCGGCGCGGTCGTGGGGACGATGTCAGCCGGGGTGTCGATGATGGTGCCGGTGACGCCCGACTGGATCGTGTCGACCGTGGTCGCGCCCGGTGCGGTGTTCGGGGACACATTGGGCGTACCCGTGCCCGTGGCTGCCGCCGGTGCCGGCACCGTTGTCGCCGCAGTGTCGGAGCCCGCGGCGATGCTCGTGCCTCTGTTGCCGGACGAACCCGATCCGGAGCATGCGCCGAGCACGAGCATCGAGACGCAGGTAGTTGCGATGAGGACGGCAGTACGGCGGCGAAGCATGTCCTGATCCTACCGGCGGTCCTCCTACACTCGGCGCGCCATGGCCGCAGATCCAACCGCAGCGTCCTCGAGCACAACGCGCGCCGACGCCGCGATGCCATCGATCAGGAACGGTTCGCAAGGGCCTGATTGGTCCGATGCGCTGATCTCCGTAGTCTTCCCGGCCTATCAGGAGGAGACGTTCCTCCCGACCGCGGTCGCCGATGTAACGAAGGGGCTGCGTTCGGCCGGTCGGCATTTCGAGGTGCTGGTCGTGGAGAACGGGTCGAAGGACCGCACGCGCGAAGTTGCGCTCGAGCTCGCATCGGAGTACCCGGAGGTACGCGCGCTTTCGATTCCGACTGCGGACTATGGGCTTGCGCTGCGTGAGGGGCTCCTCCAATCGAAGGGGACCTTCGTCGTCAACTTCGACGTGGACCTCTACGACCTCACGTTCCTCGACCGTGCCCTCGAACGCATCGCCGCGCCGGGCGGGCCGTCGATCGTGGTGGCCAGCAAGCGGGGCGAGGATGCCAACGACACACGGCACTGGACCCGCAAGGCCGTCACCAGTGTGTTCACGTTCCTGCTCCGGCGCGGGTTCGGTCTGAAGGTCTCGGACACGCACGGCATGAAGGCGATGCGCCGGGCCGACGTGGTGCCGCTGGCCGAGCAATGCCTGTTCGGCACCGACCTGTTCGACACCGAGCTCGTGCTGCGTACCGAGCGGGCCGGGTTCCTGACAGGCGAGATCGGCGTGACCGTCGAGGAGACGCGGCCCGCCCGTACGCCGATCGCCGGACGGATCATCCGGTCGGTGCGGGGCCTTGCGAAGCTGTGGTTCGCGCTACGCCGTGAGGCCCGCACGAAGCGCTGACTCAGCGAAGGGTGCGACGACGGCGGTCGATCCGCCATAGTGCAAGGCCAGCGGCCACGCCGGCGAAGGTGAGCGCCCAACCCATCCGGTCGGCGCCGGAGTAGCCGAACCCGAGCCGTACGTCCTTCTGCGTCGGCACGACCACCATGAAGTTCGGGTCGACGCGGAACGGCCCCAACGCGCCGTGCGCCTTCCAGTTCGGGAACGACGAGATGCGCACGAGAACGGGCACCCCGATGCGGTCGACCGAGAACGACACCCGCTCGTTGCCGACCTGGACGTCGCGGACCGTCACGGGGGGCAACGCCCGCGCTGTTGTCGGCGCAATGGTGACCCCGGTGCCGCGCGTGCTGGCCTTGCCCTTCGGTCCGGGTGTCAGAGCGACGGTCACCTTCGCCCGCTGCCAAGCTGGAGGTCCGCCGAGGGCGACCGTGTCGGGGAATCGGCCGGGGTCGGTCCACGCCGCGAGGCCGAGGTCGATGAAGCCGCCGTCGAGACTGCCCTTGATGCCGGTGGCGACGACGGGCTCGGTGGTGAGCGGCGCGACGACCGCGCTGTCCGCGATCTCGAACACCTCGAATGGCGCGGCCTTGGCGACGATGCGGAGCTCGCGGTTGGCGTGTGCTGCGGCGAGTGCCTTGGCCGAGGAGGCGACGTAGTAGCGCATGCCCAGGCGCCGCATCCGGTCGACGCCCTTCACGAGATCGAAGCCCTGGTACGGGAGGCGTCGCTGCGGGTTCGACGGAGTAGCCGTCACTAACGACGCAGTGACGAAGTGGAACGGTGTGGTGGCCGAGGCCTCGAAGAAGAGGCCCTCGCTCGACTGGATCTTCGACTCGGTCCAGAACGGCAGGGCCATCAGCGCCATCGTCGTCCCGTACCGGCTCATGCCCTTGTCGTACTCCCACAGGGCTCGGCCCGACGGGAGAGCGTCGAGGGCATCGACAAGGCGCTTGTATTCGGGCCAGCCCGACTTTCGCTCGGCCCCGTCCTCGTTCGCTGCGGCCCAGGCGAAGGGGAGGCCCGACTGCTTGAAGTCATGCGTGGACGACAGCGCGTCGAACGAGAGCCTGCCACCGCCGACGACCGGAACGGGGATTGCGCCGGGCATGATGCCGAAGGCGGGGCCGGCGATGAGGTAGATCAGTGCGGCGCCGAACGCGACAGGACGGAACGCGCCGCGTGGCGCCTTGTGTGCCGGCCTCGTCGGCACTGTCGGCACTGTCGGGGCGGTGTCAGCCGTGTCAGCTCCGGGCGCGACAGGGACAGCGACAGGGACCGCGACGCCGGATGCAGCCGGTCGCTTCGCCCAGGCGCTCGCGAGCAGGCGTCCGATGGCCACGACACCTTGGCCGCCGAGCAGGTACGCGCAGAAGAACCACAGCGGAAGCAGCCGGTTGTTCCACATCGCTCCCTGCGGAGAGATGCAGAAGCCGACTCCCGAAAGCACCATCGTTATCGTAAGTGCGCGTATGAATCGGTCTCGCTCGACGAAGCCGACCACGATGGCGATGGCGGCGAGGACCAGGGCGATGCACGCCCACGCGGCGGTGTCACTTGGGGTGTGCAGCGTGGCCGAGCCGGGGAAGAACGGGAACAGGGTCTTGAGGAAATGCCGGTTCTTCTCGTAGTCCATGCTGTTCGTGTAGGCGAGGTTGGCCCCGAACGGCAGTACCCAGAAGGCGGCGATGGCGATACTGGTGACGCCGACGGCAGTCATGTCGCGCAGCTGGCGCTTCCACCGCGCCCGATCGGTGTAGGAGATCATTGCGCCAACGGTGAAAAACAGCGCGAGCAGCGTTGGCACGATGTGCGAGAGCGCGGCAAGCCCGAGCACGAGCGCGGTGCGCCCGCGGCCTCGTCCGGTGCGAAGCATGGCGATGAGCAGACCGGCATAGAGCACGACGAGCGAGAGGCTGATCGAGAACGAGAACTCTCCCGCCATGGTCGACATGATGTTGCCGCCGAGGATGCGGAAGTGACGCAGGAGGAGGAACGGGATGGCGGCCAGCCCGAGGAAGAGCGTGTTCGTGGCCGGAAGCTTCGCCTTCGCGCCCAGCCGATAGCAGAGCGCCGGGAGTGTGAGGATGCCAACGACGGTCACGAGCTTGAACGCGATGCCGTAGGGCAGGATGAAGCTCAGGGCGACGATGATCCAGGTTGGGAACGGAAAGTAGAATCCGAGGACGGGCACACCCGAGAACCAGTCGTTCGACCATCCGGTGGCCCGGAGGTGGGGGAGGAGCTCTCGTCGGACGTAGTCGGCCGTCCAGATGTGGGCACCGTTGTCGCCACCCGTAGGGGTGGTCGAGCTGAGAAGGAGGTCGGGGCGAAGCCGCAGGAAGATGATGACGGTCAGAACGCCGATCAGCACCGCTCCCGCGCGGGACCCGGCCAGTGCCGGGTCGAGGGTACGCCGGCGCGGGGGGTTCGGCTTCTGCTCCTCGACCAGTGGCCGGTCCTCGACCACCGACGACTCCTCGACCACCGGCAATTTCTCGACCACCGACGACTCCTCGACCACCGACGATGAGGACACGGCCGGCCTCAGTTCGAGGGGGCCGGCACCGAGATCCGATCGGGCGCGGCCTCAGCCGAACCGACCGGCTCGAGTACCCGCTCGCGCTCGTCGTCCACGATCGAATCAGCGTCAGCCAGCAAGGCGTCGGCGTCGCCGGTCAGTTCATCGGTGGGATCAGAGCCTTCGGAATTGTCGTCGTGGTCGTCGAGGAGTGTGCGCTTGCGGCTGCGATGGAGCCAGAATGCGCCCGCGAGGCCGGTGATGGTGGCGAGGTGGCCGGCGATGTCGGCGTGGCTGTAGCCGTAGTGGAGTGTGACGTGTTTGGAGGTGGGGATCACGACCATGAAGTTGGGCATGACGCGGTAGGGGCCTTTGCCGCCGGAGGCCTTCCAGTTGGGGAAGTAGGAGGTCTTGACCACCACGGGGATGCCGGTCTTGTCGACGTCGAAGCTGATGTCGACGTTGTTCTCTTTGATGTTGGTGATGGTGACGGGTGGGAGGGGTTTGCGCTGGTGGCTGCTGATGGTGACGCCGACGCCGTAGGTCCGGATGCCTTTGGGCTTCTTGACGGAGGCGGCGATGCGCTGCCAGTCGGTGGGTCCGCTGGCCACCATGTTGGCGGGGTAGTTGGCTTCGTTGTTGTAGGCGTCGACCTGGACGTCGAGCCATCCGCCGTTCTGGTCCTGTTTGATGCCGGTGACGACGACGGGTTCTTCGGTGAGCGGGGTGACGACGTCGTGCTTGTCGAGTTGGTAGACGGAGAACACGCCGGATGCGCCGACTTTTGTCAGTTGGGGTGACACATCGGCGAGCTTCTTGGAGATCTCGGTCATCGCGATGTAGTA
>JAYTFI010000444.1:0-1923 GCA_043734485.1 Acidimicrobiales bacterium
GTCGGTGGCGAACGCCCGGGGGTTGTCGCCGTTGAGGGTGTCGACGACCAGGACGCCCACCTCGGCACCGTTTCGTTCGGATGTGAGCCTCGACTCCAAGGCGACCAGCGTCCGGTGTGCCGCCGGCGAGAGGATGCCGACGCGGTCGAGGACGGGCGCACCCGAGGGGCGTGGCGGAATCGGGGTCGTACCAACCCCCTCCGCCCCGAGCGGGAGCAGGACCGCTGCGGCGATGGCGGAGAGCACCATGGCTGCAAGCCCGGCGAGGCGAGGTCCGCGACACGTCGCAGTCATTCGCCAAGTCTATGGACGACCTTCCGGGCTGGCCCTGGTGAGCGATGAGCGGCAATAGTTCGCCGATGCCCCAGATCGATGTCGACCGACTCCTCGACCCGGAGATCGCGGAGGCGCTGCGCCGCATGCCGCTGGTCCCGATGGACCTCTCGGTCGAGAAGCTGCCACAAATCCGTACTGCCCGCCTCGCGCTCACGGCGGCGTTCACGCTGTCCGACGATGTCGAGCGCACCGACACGCTCGTGCCGGGTCCTGCGGGCGATCCCGATGTCCGGGTGCGCGTCTACCGGACCAAGGGCGTCGAGGGTCCGCTGCCATGCATCTTCTACATCCACGGCGGCGGCTACATCACCGGTGCGATCGAATTGAGCGACCCGACTTTCGATCGCTGGTGCCCGAGCCTCGGCTGCGTGGTCGTGTCGACCGATTACCGCAAGGCGCCCGAGACGCCGTACCCGGGGCCGCTCGAGGATTGCTATGCGAGCTTACGATGGACCTATGCGCATGCGGCTGAGCTCGGCATCGACGCCTCGCGCCTCGGCATCGCCGGTGCGAGCGCGGGCGGCGGGCTGGCGGCCGGCCTCGCGCTCATGGCCCGCGACCGCGGCGAGATCCCGCTGGCGTTCCAGCTCCTGATCTACCCGATGATCGACGACACGATGACGACCGAGTCGAGTAGCTGGGAGGTGCCGGTGTGGGCGCCTGCCAGCAACAACTTCGGCTGGCGCTCGTATCTCGGGCCGCTGTTCGGAGGCGACGTCCCCGCATACGCCGCGGCGACCCGCGCCACCGACCTCTCCGGCCTCCCTCCCGCGCACATCGCCGTCGGCACGCTCGACGGCTTCCTCGACGAGGACATCGCCTACGCGCACCGCCTCAACCATGCCGGTGTCGCCACCGAGCTGCACGTCTACCCGGGGGCGCCCCACGGCTTCGACGCCTTCATGCCCGGCACCCAGGTCGCCCGACGGGCCCGGGCGAACATGGAGGCGTGGCTCACGGCGATCTGGTCGACGCCGCGCCTCGATGAGGTTCGCTGAGCCGAGCCGCCCGTCGGGCTACTTCCAGGCGAACACCGGCTGCTCGAACGTGTGCACCCGCTCGCCGAGCCGGCCGTCGAGGGCGACCCAGCGGAACTGCACCAGCACGGCACCGGTCGGGGCGTGGATGAAGTGGCCGCCGATCGGGACCTGCACGACCGGGTGTTCGCTCTCGGGGATCGTGACGAAGCGGGGCGAGTCGGCGCGGCACAGCTCGTGCAGCCCGACGCGGTAGGTGTGGGCGACCTCATCGGGCGCACCCTTGATCTCGACCTCGCCACCGCCCCAGACGACCACGGGCGTGATCACGTAGCCCGAGCGGGTGGGGTAGTCGTCGAGGACTCCGAGCACCGACTCGGGACCGAGCCGCAGCCCTAGTTCTTCGTGCAGTTCGCGCAACGCGGCGAGTTCGGGGGTCTCGCCCGGATCGAGGCGGCCGCCGGGGAGTGCCCACTGGCGGGCGTGACGATTCATGCCAGCGGCCCGTCGGCACAGCAGGAACGCGGCGCCGCCGGCAAGCCCGTGCATGCGGCCGTCGAGGCCCGTGAGGTCGCCGGGCACACCGGCCTGCGGGTCGTTGTCGTCGACG
>JAYTFI010000445.1:0-3011 GCA_043734485.1 Acidimicrobiales bacterium
GCCGCGGCGACCGGCGTCGTCGTACTGGCCGGGTGTGGCGTCCTTGGGTTCTGGGACGACACCCTGATCACGGCCTCGATCATGCTCGTGGCCGTCGCCATCTCGCTCGTGATCGGCATCCCGCGCGGCATCTGGGCCGGCCTGTCCGACCGGGCTGAACGCATCCTGCGCGCGTTCCTCGACACCGCACAGGTCATGCCACCGTACGTGTACTTACTTCCACTGGTCGTGGCGTTCGGCATCGGCATCCCGCCTGCCGTCGTCGCGACCGTGATCTACGCGGTGCCGCCGGCGGCACGCCTCACGAGCCTCGGCATCCGCGAGGTGGCGGGGACGACGACGGAGGTCGGCATGTCCTTCGGCTGCACCCGGCGCCAGCTCCTCATGAAGGTGCAGCTCCCACTGGCCCGGCGGGCCATCCTGCTCGGCATCAACCAGGTGATCATGATGGCCTTCGGCGTCGTCGTCATCGCCGCGTTCGTCGGTACCGGCGGCCTCGGCACGGATGTGCTCGCCGGGCTGCAGAAGGTCGACGTCGGCGCGGCGTTCGTGCCCGGCCTGGCGCTCGTGCTCGTGGCTGTGGCCATCGATCGCACCACGACGGGAACCTCAGCGGGCGCGAAGACGCGGCGGACGCTGCTCATCGGCCTTGGCGGACTCGTAGTCGTCATACTCGTCGGACGCGTGCTGAACCTCGACACGTTCCCCACCGGCATCCACGTGAACCTGGCCAAGCCCGTCAACTCGGCCAACGACTGGGTCGGCGACCACGTCCGCCACTCCACCCAGTCCTTCAGCGACTGGCTGGTGATCCACGTGCTCTCCCCGTTGCGCGACCTCCTGCAGAAGTCCGCGTGGTGGCTCATCGTGGTGATCGCCACGGCCATCGGGTGGCGCAGCGGCGGATGGCGGCTCGGAACGCTGTGTGCGAGCTGCATGGTCGGCATCGCCTCGCTGGCCGTGTGGGATCTGGCGATGGACACACTCAGTCAGGTGCTCGTGAGCGTTGTGCTCAGCACGCTCATCGCCCTGCCCATCGGCATCCTGGCCGGCCGTTCGGCGAGGGTCGAGCGGCTGTTGCGGCCGCTCCTCGATGCCGCCCAGGTGATGCCCGCATTCGTCTACCTCGTGCCGGTGATCGCACTGTTCAACGTCGGCCGGGTCCCGGGCGTCATCGCCTCGGTCATCTATGCGATCCCACCGGGCATCCGCCTCATCAGCCTCGGCTTGCGCCAGGTCCCGCATCCACCGCGTGAGGCGGCGACGTCGTTCGGTGCGACCCCGCGCCAGGAGCTGTGCAAGGTGCAACTCCCGTTGGCCGCTCGCTCCATGATGCTCGCCATCAACCAGGTCATCATGATGGTGCTCGCCATGGTCGTCGTTGCCGCGCTCATCGGTGCCGGCGGGTTGGGTCTGGAAACGATCTACGGGCTCACGAAGAAGGAGATCGGGCGAGGCATGGCCGGCGGGTTGGCCATCGTGCTGCTCGCTGTGGTGCTGGACCGAATCACCCAGGCATGGGGTACGCGGGGCCCGGGGCCGACTCGCGCAGTACCGTGACGCCCGAATCCACCGAATCACCCACCCGAACATCCGTCTGAAGAGGGGCACTGTATGACTGCACGATCGACGAGGTACGAAGGCATGCGCGGGCGAGGGACACGACTCCTGGCGACCGGGGCGATCGTCGCATTCGCCGCGCTGGGGCTTGCCGCGTGTTCGAAGGACAAGGCTGCGGACACCACGTTCACCGCCACCGCCGAAACGACGGTTGCTGGGGCCACGGACACGACCGTCGCCGCCGCCGCCGCCGACACCACCACCGCGGCCGTGGCCAGCGCGACGACCGCGGCCGTGGCCAGCGAGACGACCGCGGCCGTGGCAGCGGCCGAAGGTACGGGCATCACGCTCGCGGTCAACCCGTGGACCGGATCGGCCGTCAACGCCAACGTCGCCAAGGTCATCCTCGAGTCGAAGCTCGGCACGAAGACCACGCTCCTCCCGATCGACGAGAACGCCACCTGGCCCGGGCTCGACAAGGGCAGCATCGACGCCGTACTCGAGGTATGGCCGTCCGGTCACAAGACCGACTTCGACACCTACGTCACCCAGAAGAAGTCCGTCATCGACATCGGCGAGCTCGGACCACAGGCCAAGATCGGCTGGTACATCCCGACCGCCATGTTGAAAGATCACCCCGAATTGGCGACCTGGGAGGGGTTCAAGGGTGCGGCCGATGCCAAGCTCTTCGCCACAGCCGAGACCGGTGACCAGGGCCAGTTCCTCATGGGCGATCCGAGCTACGTCAGCTACGACGAGCAGATCATCAAGAACCTGAAGCTCCCGTTCAAGTTCGTCGTTGCCGGCTCCGAAGCCGCGCTGATCACCGCGATCGAGGGCGCGATCAAGGATGACAAGCCGCTGTTACTGCAGTTCTGGCAGCCGCATTGGCTGCAATCGAAGGTCGCACTCACCCAGGTGAAGCTGCCCGACGTCTCCGCCGCGTGCAAGGCCTCGATCGCCGGCAAGGACGGGAAGTACGACTGCGACTACCCCATCGACGTCCTCTACAAGGCCGCATCGGCGAAGCTCCAGGCCAAGAATGCGGCCGCGTTTGCCTTCCTGTCGAAGATGCAATTGACCACCGAACAGCAGAACACGATCGCCGCATACGTCGACGGCGACAAGTTGGACCCGGGCGCGGCGGCGCAGAAGTGGGTCGACGCCAACCCCGACATCGTCTCGGGCTGGATGGCCTGACGCTCCCGCTTCGCAGACGCGTGCGAACTTTGTCGTCGGATGCCGGTGTGAGCGGCATTCGGCGACGAAGTTCGGCGGAGTGCTTGCCTCAGATGTCGGCAACGGAGTCCGCGTAGCCCGCGCTGGTCATGAGCGTGCGGCATCGCTCGAAGCGGCCGACGGCGTAGGCCCAGAAGTCCTCGGCCGAATTGCCGTTGACGTGCTGGATGACGCCCCACAACGTCCACAGCAGGTCGCACATCGCCTTCAGG
>JAYTFI010000446.1:0-6106 GCA_043734485.1 Acidimicrobiales bacterium
CACTCCTCGCGCTCCTCGGAATCGCCGGCAAGCTGATCTCCGGCTGGGTCGCAGCGACGCGCCTGGCGGCGGGGACCTCAGGTCGCCTTCGGGCCGGGACCGTTCTGATCGCCCGAGGCGAGTTCTCCATCGTCATCGCAGCGCTCGGAGCGACAACAGCCGACGGCGCCGAGCTCGGTGCGCTCACCGCGGCGTACGTGTTGATCACCGCGGTCGCCGGCCCGTTGGCGGCCAAGTACGCCGATCGTCTCGCGGTTGGTGACTAGGCCGCGGAACCGCACCGGGAAGCGGTCCGCCGGCTCCTTGTCTGGCACGATGCCGCAATCGTACGGGGCACTCGACTCCTACCAGTGGTGATGTGCACGAGCGCTGACTTGGAGCAAGGTGGAGGCTGAGCATCGACGTTTCGGCGTGTTCACGGTCGGGGCCGGTGAGGTCACCGTCTTTGCCGTGGAACACGATGCCGTTCCCGGAGTTGTTCAACGACTTGCAGGCCGCCGTGGATCTCGCGACGGAGTTCGGGATCGGCGAGGTACTCCGCGACGAAGATCGTCCGCACGGCACGCCGAGCTCTTCGAGCGCCTGGTAGGTCGGGTGTTTCGGTCCGCACGCGTGAACCGTCGAAGGATGGTCTCCGCATCGGTCGTCCCGACACGGAGTGCGGTGGCGTAGCGGATCATCTGGTGTCGCGGGGTGATCCGATGTCTCCGTTGCGGTGGACGTTGAAATCGACGCGGAAGTTGGCTGATGCGCTGGTTGGGATGAGTCATCAGGTGTCGCATATGACGGTGCATGGCCTGCTCAGTCGATCGCCCTCTAGTTCGACCGCGTCGCACTCCGAGGATCAGGCACCGCGCCAGAACCGCGTGGCATCCGCGATCAGTCGGGCGTGACCGTCACCGCCTTCGGTGGTGCGAACGGTGCCGCACCCACCAACTACGACCATCTGCTCGACGCGTTCCAAGGGCTACGCGGCGCCAACTTCGACCCCACCGCCGTTCTCTAAGCACCCCGCTCGCAGACCACGCTGGCGAAGCTCAAGGACACCACCGACCAGCCCCTCGCAGCGACCGCCGACGTGGCCGCCGTACCCCGGTTGCTCACCAACCAAATCCCCGTGGGGCCCTCACGACCGGCACCTCAACCGACACCACCGAGGTCTACGTCGGCCAGTGGGACAAGCTCCGTATCGGTCTCCGCACACAGATGTCCATCTCACTGCTGCGTGAGCGGTACATGGACAACGGACAGTTCGAGTTCTTCGCCTACCTGCGCGGCGACATTCAGCTCGCACGACCCACTGCGTTCAACGTGACCACCGACCAGCCCCTCGCAGCGACCGCCGACGGGCCGCCGTACCCCGGTTGCAAAACAGGCCGTCCGTCAGCGGCGACGTTGTTGCGTCGCCGCGGACACGCAGTTTTTCGTGACTTCACGCACCGAAAACGGTGCCCTCCCCGCAGACTCTCTCTCCGATGTCGTCGAGGATGCCCCCCCGGTGGCCCGGAGGGAGAAATGACGGCAAGGGTCTCCGCCACCCCTCTCGTTCCTAAACAAACCCGCAGGTCAACTGCCATTTTATTTAGGGATCGGCGATCCCCGGAGACCCTTGCCGTCGTCTCTATGTACCAGAGCGTAGGAAACGCCAACTTTCGTCGAAAGCGCGATCGACCGCATCTGTACGCTCGATCGCATGGGGGAATGGGTCGGCAAGATCGAGTTCCAGCCCGAGATCGAACGGAAGTTACGCAATAAACACCAGCTGACTCCCGACCAGGTGCGATCGGCTGTTGCGCTTGGCGCACACGATCACGCAGAGTGGCATGATGATCCCTCGTACGGACTGCGGCTTATGCTGACGGGCGAGGATGCCGATGGTCCGATCCTGGCTTACCTTCGTCCACTCGACAGGTCGGATGGCGTGTGGGAATGTCTGACCGCATGGAGGCTGTGATGGACGAAGAAGCCTGTGAAGCAATGGAAATGTCAAAGGAAGAACTTCTTGCGCGCTGGGCGCGGGGTTCGGAAGCTGCGGTCGATCGGATCCGCACAAGCGAGATCCTCGTCCCTGAGGCCTCCACCTGGTTTCGCACTTCGACAGACTCAACAGCAACGGAGCATCCGGCACGGAAGACCTCTAGTGGGTCCACCGTCCGATGGGTCGAGCCCCTCATTCTGGCTGACGCGTAAAGCTGTACGTAATGCGCAGTGGCACACGTGTCACCACTCGATCGTTGATGTGCACGTTCGCCCAGTACAGCCCTGCGGTATGCACCTCGATCTGAAGCGGCAGCACAAGGTTGACCCCGCCGCTCGGACCTGCAGGAAAATTCAGTGCCACTTCGCCCCCGCGCTGAGCGCGCCCATCGGGGCGTTCAAGGTCAATACGCATGACCTGCGCGCCCAGCGCCTGTCCCGCTCGAAGCGTCACCACCAACGTCGGACTCGCGAGACCCGGCGGGATCTCGTTCGGAACTGCCGGCCCAGTTGCTCGCACGTCGAGCGAGTCGATGAGTCGAATGAGCGAGAGCGCACCGTCGTCGCCGCGAATTACCTGGTCGCAGAAGGCAGCAACACTCACGTACGGTCCAGTATCGAAGCCCATTTCCCCTGCCACGGGGCGACACTATCGGGACGCGGCGCTGCCCCGCTCGACCCCTCGGCGGAAGGGGGAACGGGGCAGCGAGGCGAGGCTAGCTGTTGATGATTACATCGAGCTCGTCGAGGAGCCCTTTGGATTCGTCGACGATGGCTCGGATCGCGTCGGCACTCGTCAGCCCGTCCGGATCGGCCCTGATGCCCTCGACTACCACGTCGGTGCCACGGCGAGCCGAGCGAAGGTCGCGGACGACTAGACCGATCGGCGACTCCACCGCCGCCGCCTGCCTATTCAGCCACCCGAGCCGCGCAGGTTCAAGCGAGTGGCTCGGTTCTTTCTCCGGCTACCACACGCCCCACACGAGCGGACAGCCGATGTCCTCGAGCGCTTCCGCTTCCGCTTCGAAACATGACGCCTGTACGTCGAGTAGTTGAAGCGCGATCCAGTTCGTCACCTCATCGATCGTGCCGCACGTTGCCACCTCGCGATACCACTGCTCGGCAACGTGCAGCGTCCCGTCAACCGTGAACACGGCGAGCGTGTCCATGTCGGGAAACTCGGCCAAGTGAAAACGGATGTTCACCGACGCGCTGACCGACAGGCCATCGTCAGGGCCAACAGAGGGACGTGAGGTCATGGTTTCTTCTCCTTGCGGAGGCCTTCCGGAGGGTCCGGGGCTCAATACGCAAGAAAGGCGATCAGGTCTCGTTGCGACACCGTTGCTACTTCGCCCACCGGTCAGAGTAGTGCTTACCCACTCTGACCAGGCTTTATAGCTCCGGGAGCAGGGTTCGAACCTGCGACCTAGGGATTAACAGTCCCGCGCTCTGCCAGCTGAGCTACCCCGGAAAGGGCAGTGAGGAAGATAGCAGGGGCTCGAACGGGGTCGTGCGATTCGGGTGTCCATTCGGCACTCATCGGCCGGAGCGAGGATGTGCCGGTATGCCAGACTCAGCGAGCCTCGAAGGCGCACGCTGGTCGGCTTCGGGGGCGGTAGCTCAGTGGTTAGAGCGCGGGACTCATAATCCCTTGGTCGTGGGTTCGATCCCCACCCGCCCCACTTCAAAGTCGCTGATCAGAGTCCCTGTCGCAGATCTCGGACAGCTCCGATCCGTCGGTTGTCCCACATTTGTCCCACGGATTTGGCAAACTGTCCCACAAGCGAGGGTCGCTCCGTGAGAAGCGCGCTGGGTACTGGGAGGTCCGTATCGACGGTGGCGTCGATCGGCTGACCGGCAAGCGCGTGCAGGTGAGTCGTTCTGTCGCGGGCACGCGGCGCGATGCCGAGAGGGTGCTCAATACACTCATCTCGAAGCACACTCATCTCGAAGCACGAGACCGCTTCGGTCGGCGGGTCGACCACGGCTACGTTCGGTCGGCTGCTCGCGGCGTGGCTCGATCGCGTCGAGCCCAATCTTGCGTACCAAACCATCACCGGGTACAAGCGTTTGATCAACGAGCACATCCAACCGTCGCTCGGCGCGATCAAGCTCCGCAAGCTCGACGTGGCAACCCTCGACTCGTTCTACCGAGCGCTCACGAAGAAGGGCCTCGCACCGGCGACGGTCCGACAGGCGCACGCAGTGATTCGATCGGCACTCAAGCAGGGTGTGCGGTGGGACTGGGTGCCGATAAACTTCGCCGAGAAGGCGTCACCACCGCGACTCCGCAAAGCGACCATAAAGTCACCGGCTCCGGTCGACGTCGCACGGTTGGTCGAACGCGCTGCTGTTGGCCGGTACCCCGACTTCGCGACGTTGATTCACCTCGCAGTGATCACCGGCGCTCGTCGCGGCGAACTGTGCGGTCTTCGGTGGAACGACCTCGATGATCCCGTGTGCAAACTACCCGCGCGGTCGGCCACGACATAGGCGGGTGCCGGGTGAAGGGTGACGCGAACGCTCAACTTGTTGAGACACGGGCCCTTAGATCGACAGCCGGTTCTGGTCGGCCACAGGCACCACTGGATCTGAGGACGGGTTCGCCCTTACGGCGAGGACAACGAGAACCGCAGTCAAAATCAATTCGATCAGGGACGCGATCCGTGCACCGAAGATCGGCCGTCGGTAGAGCATCGCGTCGACTTGATGCAACGACACGATCCGAGTTGCTGCCGCGAACCCAGCCAGACCAAGTACGCAAACCAACGGTGCCAAGTACCGCCGAGTTCTGCTGCCCGTCAGCCGCGTCAACATCACAACGCTCAGGAGGGCGAGCGTCCCAACGCCGAGGATCACCGCTCCCTGGAGGCGGCGACGCGCCGACCAGTACCACCCACCGGTGATCGCTTCGCGTCGACCGAGCTCGTGGGCTGCCGATCCGACGCCGGTGAGGCGTCCGATGAGCAATACCGTTAGGGACGCCGGCCGCGGCGAACCAGAACCTCGGCCAGTGGTCTGATCGATCGGACGCCGCCAAGTGCAGGTCACGCCGACCCGCCCTCGCGCGGGCCAAGATCGCAGCGATGTACGAAGTGGTACGAAGCCATTCCCAGTTGAGCCAGTCGGCGAAACGCACATCGCTCTACCGACCGGTCGACCCGAACGATTGACTACGCCCCAAACGTTGTACGCAGAACGACGGTCGCAGCGTCGGTCGCAACCTGGAACTGCGCCACTGGCACGCGCGCTTTGACGGCCGACCGAACGGCGTTAAGTGCGGTCTGCACGGGGAGTTTGCCGGAGTCCGACAGCCAAGGTGCTCTGCGAAATAGAGCCTCGACGTCCTTCTGAACTACATCGAGCTCGTCCGTGATTCCTCCATCGCCAGTGTCGTTTCCTGACCGCAGGAGCTCCTCGTACTCGATCCCGAGCCGGTCAACGTTCACGGCGAGGCTGGCCCCGTCCTGTCGGACCTGGCGTGCGGCATCAGCCGGGGTCGTGGCGAGAAGGCGACCGGCGATGACGCCGGTACCCAAGCCGACCACAAGGGCCAGGGCGACGATGCGCGCAGCATGCATGCGACGACGAGCCGGAGAAATGTAGAGCGCCATGTCCGATTGCTTACCCGTTCACAGTCCGCCGTCGGCGCATGGCGTTTGGACTACGAACGCTTCGTTGGCGGCGAGCAATCGAACGATCCGGGGACCCTCAACGCTAGGTTCGTGCACGCCTGCAATGTACTACGCACCGTCGTGAATTCCGGTCAGACCAACGGCGGAGTGTCCCGCTGGCGCACCCCATGGCCCCTGATCACAAGCCGCCAGAACGACGACTGGAACTTCCCTAACTCGTTGACCATGCCACCGTCTCGTATCCCTACACTGTGTAGTTGCTGAGATGGTGGGGCTATCCCAAATCGCTTCTGGAAGGGCACTGTGTCGACTTGTCCCATGTTGCACCCGTCGCCACCGCAAGCCGAATGTGGGTGCGAACCGCGGAGTAGGGACTACGCGGGACAGTGAAGGCGGCGCTCGGGGGGATCGGTGTGGTTGCCGCGTTCGCCGCGGCATTACTAGGTGCGCTTACAATGGGAGTCGGTCTCCTCCGGAAGCGGCCGGGGCTCGTC
>JAYTFI010000447.1:0-4853 GCA_043734485.1 Acidimicrobiales bacterium
GACCCGCTGATGCTCGACCGGTACCCGAGCGCCCGGTAGGCGGCATCCACCACCGCCTGTCCACGGCCGTTCAGCAGAATCCCCTTGCCCATCTGGTTCATCGAGTATCCGAGGGCGAGCCCGCACGACGGGTCGGCGAATCCGATGCTGCCGCCTGCGCCCACGTGGCCGAAGGCGTGCTCGCCGAGTACCACCGAGTCGTCGTCGGGCCTGCCCCGGTTGTCCATGCTGACCATGAAGCCCATGGCGAAGCGGGTCGGGAGGCGCAGCGTCGCGTCACTGTTCGTCGCCATCGACACGCGGCGCATTCGGTCGACACCGTCGCGCTCGACGAGCACCGTTCCATTCGGCGCGGTGCCGCCGAGCGCGAACGGCGTGTACATCCCGGCCAGTCCGCGACCGTTGGAGATCCCGTTGCCCCCGCCGACCTCTGCCGCGTGGGCGGCGCGGGTGTTCACGTTCATCACCGCGATGTTGGCGGAGGCCAATGCCGGGATCGACGTCGGGCCTGCGAGCAGCTCACGCTGGAACTTCGTGAGGGGTTCGCCTTTTGGCCGCACGTAGTAGCGCATCGGCGCTATGCGGGGCTCGATCTCTTCCGGTGTCCCGATCCAGAAGTCGATGCCGAGCGGCTTGGCCACGGCATCCTGGAAGTACGTGCCGAGCGAGCGGCCTGAGGCGCGTCGCACCAGCTCGCCGACCGTCCAGCCGAAGTTGAGCATGTGGTATCCGTTGCGCGTCCCCGGCTCCCAGAACGGTGGTTCCGCCTCGAGCCGGGCCACCATGCGCTCCCAGTCGTAGAGCTCGCCCTTCTCGACCGGGTCACGCAAGGCCGGCACACCGACGGAGTGGTCAAGCATCATCCGCACCGTCACGTCGGCCTTTTCGCCATTGGCGAACTCGGGCCAGTAGTCAGCGACTGGCGCTTCCAGGTCGAGGTTTCCTTCTGCGGCCAGCACGTGCGCGCAGATCGCCGTTGCCCCCTTCGTGCAGCTGAACACGATCGAAACCGTGTCTTGCCGCCATGGCGTGGCATTGGCAGGGTCGGCCATACCGCCCCACACGTCGACGACCGTCTCCCCCTCGTGCGTGATCGCGAGCGAGGCACCCACCTCGCCGCGCTCGGCGTAATTGGCCACGAACGCGTCGACCACTGGAGCGAAGCGATGGTCGAACACTCCTTCGACAACGCCGGTCGGGACCTCTCGATGCAGTGTCTCCATGCCTGATCCCCCTGTTTGTGCGGCAGCGTCACGCTGCCCCTGCTGCTGCTTTCGGACGTGTCGCCATGGCCCTGGCACCGACGCGGCGGCGTCGCCTGTCGGGGGCGAACCCGCTCAGCTTCGCGCCTCCCGGCGCGAATGGCCGCACCACCACGTCGACGGGCGCAGGGCCACGTCGACGGGCGCAGGGCCACGGCGGTTTGGGCGCCGCCCGACCTCCCTGGCACACTCCGCCCCATGACCCGCCCCGTCCTGCGCACGCGCATCTGCGATTTGCTCGGCATCGAGTATCCCGTTCTCCTGGCCGGCATGGGCCCGACGATCGGCGGCTCCAACAAGGGTGTCGCCGGGCCCGACCTCGTTGCCGCGGTCTCGAACGCCGGCGGGCTTGGTGTACTCGGCGGAACCGGTTTCGGGCCCGACGAGATGGAGCGCGAGATCCTGCGCATCCGCGAGCTGACCGACAAGCCGTTCGGCGTCGACATCCTGCTGCCGGTCCTCGGACCTTCGAAGGGCGGCTCCGACCACGCGCCTACCAGCGCAGAGCTGCGTTCGATGATCCCGTCAGCGCATGCCGCTGAGGTCGACGCGCTCCGAACCAAGCTCGGACTCCCGGAGACCGCGCCCCGCGAGCGCAGCGCAGGATCGGTAGGCGAGCAGACGATGTCGAGCGCACTGTTCGACCCGCAGTCCCAAATCGACGTCATCGTCGGGATGGGTGTCCCCGTTCTCGCCACAGGGCTCGGCGATCCCTCACCGTTCATGCGCCAATTGCGAGATGCTGGCATCAAGATCGTGTCGCTCGTCGGCAACGTGAAAGGTGCGCAGAAAGTGCTCGCAGCGGGCGTCGATGCCGTCGTGGCACAGGGCACCGAGGCTGGCGGACATACCGGGCGGATTGGCACGCTGGCACTGCTCCCGCAAGTCCTCGACGTCGCTGGCGACACACCGGTGATCGCGGCCGGCGGCATCGGTGACGGGCGCGGGCTCGCCGCCGCGCTGGCCATGGGATGCGAGGGCGTGTGGTGCGGGACCATCTTCATCGGCACACTTGAGGCGCAGCTCGACGACTTCCGCAAAGGCCGATTCGTCGATGCCGGCGATGAAGGCACGAAGATCACGAAGCTGTACTCGGGCAAGACGATGCGCAACATCACCAATCCGCTCGTCGACGCGTGGGAGGAATCGGGGATCAAGGCGCTGCCGATGGGTCTGCAGAGCATGCTCATCGCGCCGCTCATCCGTGGTTCACAGGCCGCTGGGCGCGACGAGAACGGCATGAACGCGGGCGGGCAGATTGCAGGTCTGATCAAGTCGATTCGGCCTGCCGCGGACGTGTTGAACGACATGGTGGGCAGCGCGGCGGCAATCATCTCGGGCGGACTGGCGGCGCGGGTATCTGCGGCCGCCGGTACGAATTGAGCCGCGACCTCGGCTGACGGGCCTCGGCTGACGGGTGACGGGTGACGGGTGACGGGTGACGGCACCGGCCGACGGTTCCGCGCCGGGCCGCGAGAATGCGAAGCCTGCATTCGCAATATCGCCGGCCGGCGCCAAAGCGAAGGGTCAGTGTCGCCGGATCGACGAGGACCCATCGGCTCGTTGTCATTGGCTGTCACAGGGGTCGTGCACACTCATGGTCATGCGAGAAGCCGACGTCCACCTCGAGCGGGTCCTGGCCGCGATGGCCGGTCCCGAGGCGCGCCCTCGAGAAGACCAGCAGGCCGCGGTTCGGGCGCTCGTCGAAGACCGGGCCAACGTCTTGGTCGTGCAGGCCACCGGGTGGGGGAAGTCGGCGGTGTACTGGGCGGCCACGTCCGCGTTGCGGGCCGCCGGCAAGGGCCCGACGCTGGTCATCTCGCCGCTGCTCGCGCTCATGCGCGACCAGGTATCGGCGGCCAACCGGGCCGGTCTCACCGCGGCAACTGTCAACTCCACGAATGCCGACGACTGGGACGACATCCTCGACGATCTCAAGGCCGGTCGTATCGACGTGCTCCTGGTCTCGCCCGAGCGCCTCGCCAACCCCCGATTCGCAGCGCTGCTCCCGGGCCTGCTCAAGGCGGCCGGCCTCGTGGTCATCGACGAAGCCCACTGCATCTCCGACTGGGGCTTCGATTTCCGTCCCGACTACCAGCGTCTGGCCCGCACCCTTGTCGGCATCGGCGCCGACGCGCCAGTGCTGGCGACTACTGCGACGGCGAACGAGCGGGTCACGATCGACGTCGCGAAGCAGCTCGGCGCGGGCACCATCACCGTCCGAGGGTCCCTGGCCCGCTCATCGTTGCGACTCGGCGTCGTGCCCGGGCTCTCCGCGCTCGAACGCTACGCCTGGGTCGCCGACGCACTGGCCGAGGCGGTCGGTTCGGGGATCATCTACACGCTCACGGTCGCCGAATCCGAGCGGCTGGCCGGGTTCCTCGGGTCGTGTGGGTTCGAGGTGGCGGCGTACTCCGGGGGGCTCGCATCCGAACGGCGCGAAAGGATCGAGGACAAGCTGCGCCGCAACGAGCTGAAGGCAGTAGTTGCCACGTCTGCGCTCGGCATGGGCTACGACAAGCCCGATCTCGCGTTCTGCATCCACGTTGGCTCGCCGTCGTCACCGGTTGCGTACTACCAGCAGGTCGGGCGCGCCGGCCGTGCCCTCGACGATGCCATCGCCGTGCTCCTCCCCGCCGAGACCGACGAGCAGATCTGGCAGTACTTCGCCACCGCCGGCGTGCCCGATGAAACGCGGGTCGGCGCCATCCTCGGCGCCCTCGAAGGCGGGTCGATGACGGTGCCGTCGCTCGAGTTGGCCACCTCCATCCGGCGGGGGCGGCTCGAGGGGTTGTTGAAGATCCTCGCCGTCGATGATGCCGTCGAGCGCTCCGGCAGTTCGTGGTCGGCTACCGGCAAGGCGTGGATCTACGACGCTGAACGCTGGGACGCGCTCGCGGCGGTCCGGGCCCGCGAGGCCGGGCTCATGCGCTCTTTCGCGGCGGGCGAGGGCTGCCTCATGCGGTTCCTGCAGGAGGCGCTCGACGATCCAGCGCCGGTCGATTGCGGACGCTGCTCGGTGTGCACCGGTCTCCTCCCGCCCCCGGGCGCAAGGCCATCCACCGAGCGGGTCGAAGCGGCGCGAGTGTTCGCTCGGGGCCGCGACGTCGTGATCGATCCACGCAAGATGTGGCCGGCGGGCGTCGGCCGGAAGGGACGCATCGTGGGCTGTGAGGAGGGGCGCGCCCTAGCGTTCGCCGACGATCCCGGCTGGACCAATGAGTTGCATGCCCTACGCGACGAACCCGCACCGGCCGTGATCCTCGACGGATTGGTGGCTGTACTCGCCCGGTGGCGCTCAGGCTGGCGCACCCGACCGGTCGCCGTCGTCGCCATGCCTTCGCTCGCCCACGGTCGGCTGAACCGCTCGCTGGCCGAGCACCTCGGCGCGGTCGGCAAGCTGCCGGTCATCGACGCGCTCGGGCGATCGGGCCCCACTGTTGCGCCCGACGCACCCTCCGGCGCGAAAGTCAGCGCGCTTACTGCTGGGCTCCTGCTGCGCTCGGGCGTCGATGTGCCGAAGGGCCCCGTGCTACTGGTCGACGCGCAGTACCGCAGCGGCTGGTCGATGACGGTCGCCGCATCGCTGCT
>JAYTFI010000448.1:0-3175 GCA_043734485.1 Acidimicrobiales bacterium
GCTGGCGATGTGGCGTGGCAGACGTCCGCGCTCGGGGCGCCGGTGGCCGATGTCGGGCCGCTGCTCGAGCTCGTGACTCCGCGGCCGCTCGAGGCGAACAGCCTCTCGGCCGGATACCTGCCGTCCGACCTCCAACCGACCGCACTCCTTGTGAAGGCCATGACCCGGGCACAACGGCGACCAGGCGCTTGGGGCACGGTGCCGGTGAGCGGCCTTCCGGAGCTCCGCGAATGGTTCGCTCGCGAAGTGGCCAACGGCGGGAACGCCGGTGATGTCGTGATCGCGCAGGGCGGGCAGGCCGCGCTCACGTCGGTGCTGAGGGCAGTGTGTGAACCGGGTTCGGCCGTCGTGGTCGAATCGCCGACGTACCTCGGCGCGATTGCCGCAGCGAGAGCCGGCGGTCTGCGGATCGTGCCAATCGCTGGCCGGTGGGATGGACCCGACCCGGACGAGCTCGATGATCGCCTTGCGTCGAGCGACGCGTCCGCGTTCTATGCGCAGCCCACGATCGCCAACCCGTCAGGCGCGACGTGGTCGGCGACACGTCGAGCTGAAGTGCTCGACGTCATCCGCCGCCACGGCGTATTCCTGATCGAGGACAACTGGGCGCACGACCTCGTGATCGATGGGACACCGCCACGAGCGGTTGCCGAAGCAGACACCGACGGTCACGTCCTCCAGATACGTACGCTTACGAAAGCGGCCGCTCCCAGTCTGCGCATCGCCGCGGTCGTCGGACGAGGTCCGGCCATACGCCGGCTACAGAGCGCACGGGTCATCGACGACCTGTTCGTCAGCGGGGTGCTGCAGCTCGCCGCCCTGGAGCTGGTGACGCACAGCTCGTGGGAGCGGCACCTCCGCGGGTTGCGGGCCGCGCTGGCGGAGCGACGGACCGCGCTGGCGGCCGCAGTCAGGGCGGAACTCGGAGACGACGCGCTCGTCGGATGGCCGATCGGCGGCTTCCATCTGTGGGTCCGGCTCCCCGAGTCGAACGGGCTGACGGCCGACGGCTTGACAGAACGGGCGCGACTGTCGGGTGTGATCATCACATCGGGAACGCAGTGCTTCCCGGGCGAGCCGACGGGACAGTATGTACGCATGACGTTTGCGGCATCGCCACCGGCACAGCTGCGCGAGGGCGTGCGCAGGATTGCGGCGCTGTTGTAGGTGGCGAGTAGGTGGCGAGTAGGTGGCGAGTAGGTCTCACGGGGATTGGTCGGTCGCCCGCATTTCGGGGAGGATGCAGAGGCCGGTGTCCGACACCGGGAAAGAAGGGACTGCCATGAGCGAGCTCACCGTCATCCGCGGAGGCACCGTCGTCGACGGCACCGGCGCACCCGGCTACGCCGCCGATGTCACCGTGCGCGACGGCCACATCGTCGAGATCGGCCAGAACCTTGCGGGCGACGTCGTCATAGATGCGTCTGACTGCGTCGTCGCGCCGGGCTTCATCGACATCCACACGCACTACGACGCGCAGGTGTTCTGGGACCCGGCGCTCACGCCGTCGTGCTTCCATGGCGTCACCACTGTCGTCGCCGGCAACTGCGGGTTCTCGATCGCGCCCACCCGACCATCCGATCGAACACTCATCGCCCAGACCCTCGAGAAGGTCGAGGACATGGATCCGGCCTCGCTCGCCGCCGGCATCCCGTGGGAGTTCGAGACGTTCCCCGAATACCTGGCCACGGTCGAGCGCCACGGCACGATGCTCAACTACGCCGCGTACATCGGCCACACGCCACTGCGCATCTACGTGATGGGCGACGAGGCCTCGACCCGCATCGCAACAGCCGACGAGATCGAGAAGATGTCGGCACTGATCGGCGAGGCCATGGAGGCCGGCGCGGCGGGCTTCGCCACGAGCTTCGCCATCACCCACCTCGGCGCCGACGGACAGCCCATCCCGAGCCGCTGGGCCAACAAGGAGGAGATCGAGGCGCTGTGCCACGCGTCCGCGGCAAGCGGCCGCGGCGTGGTCGGCATCAACGGCATCAGCGACGGCGCGAAGTTCAGCGACATGTACGACCTCCAGCTCGAACTGGGTGTGCCGGTGACGTACACGGCACTACTCACTTCGTCGACGGGCGCGCATCTGAAGGCGCTTGCCATGCACGAAGCCGGCCGGGCCAAGGGCGCCGACGTGTGGCCGCAGGTGTCATGCCGGCCCCTCGCGTTCTCGATGACGCTGGTAGAGCCGTTCACGCTCAACACGAGCCCGATCTTCGCCGAGCTGATGTCACTAGGTCTCGACGGCCGCCGAACCCACTACGGCGATGCCACGTGGCGCCAGCGGGTCCGTGACGGCTGGGCCGCCGGCAAGGGGCTTTCGCCGCGTTGGGACACGTTCGAGATCATGGAGTCGACCGTGCATCCCGAGCTGATCGGCCAGAAGCTGGTCGACATCCTCGACGGACGCGACCCGCTCGACGTGCTTCTCGACCTTGCCCTCGACGAACCCGACCTGCGCCTGCGGGTGCGGGCCGTTCTGGCCAACGACGACGAGGCCGGCGTCGCCACGCTGTTGCAGGCCGAAGGGTGCACACTCGGACTGTCCGACGCCGGCGCCCATGTCGGTCAACTGTGCGACGCGCCACTCGCCACCGACCTCCTCGGCAAGTGGGTGCGGGAGAAGGGCGTGCTGACGCTCGAGAACGCCATCAACAAGCTGACGAAGGTGCAGGCCGACCTGTTCGGGTTCGCCGACCGCGGTGAGCTCCGCCCGGGTTTCGCGGCGGACATCGTGGTGTTCGACCCTGCGACGGTCGCGCCCGGCCCGCTGCGCCGCGTACGCGACTTCCCGGCTGATGCCGAGCGCCTCACCGCCGATCAGCCCGTGGGCATGCGACATCTCCTCGTGAACGGCACGCCGGTGATCGTCGATGGCGCGCTGTCGCAGGCGGCCGTCGACCAGCGGCCCGGCGAGGTGCTGCGGCCGGCCAAGCGCCGGTAGGGACGGGGCTTTCGGCTCCCACCCGAGCATCCGCACCCGTAGTCAGGACCACCGCAGAGGTGATCCAACCGCTGGGCGCAGGTTGCGTACGATCGGAGACGCCGAGGTTCCGAATGCAAATCGCGCACCCCGGTCGAGGGTGCGCGATCACCGAGTTCGTGCCGAGAACGCGGCGGACCGCGGCCGAGACCTCAGTCGCCGAGCACCGGCCGGTACGACTCG
>JAYTFI010000449.1:0-4526 GCA_043734485.1 Acidimicrobiales bacterium
GTGTGGCTGTTCGCATAGAGGGGTAGCACGGCCTCGGCGATCGTGCGTTCGATCGAGTGAAGCGACCGGCCTGACGCGATGAAATCGGCGTATAGCAGCTGGCGGGCGCCGAACGGCGTGGTGAGGGCGACGTCGCGCCCGATCGTGTCGGTCCGGAGCGCTGCAAACGGATCGGCCTCGCTCATGGTGCCATCAACTCTACGGGCCGCACCGAGTTTGCGGGACACGAGGGGACCCTGCAGGGTTCGTAGACGACCGCATTCAGGCCGGTTTGGACGCCGGGTTTGAACTGCGGCCCCCGATCGGGTTCACTTGGAGACGTTTCGCGCGTCTCGGACGCCATCTCAGGGAGCAACTCATCGCCATGGCCACCGCTACCGTCGTCCCTCTCGTCGACTATCTGATCCTTGGCGACGCCCCCTACCTGGAGGTCAACGAGTGCACCGCGTGCAAGGCCCACTTCTTCGACCGCCGCAACGCGTGCGCCAACTGCTTCGCCACCGAGTTCACCAAGGTCTCGATCCCGAACGAAGGTGAGGTGCGTTCGTACACGATCGTCACCTTCGCGGCACCCGGGGTCAAGGTCCCGTTCGTGTCGGCCATCATCGACTGCGGCGGCACCAGCGTCCGCGCCAACCTGGTCAATGTCGAGGCCGACCCCGAGCACGTCACGCTGGGCATGAAGGTGAAGCTCACGACGTTCTCGATGGGTCCGGACTCGGCCGGTACCGAGGCCATCGGCTTCGGCTACGAGCCCGCCTGACGAACCCGGCCGCACCGAACCCGCCGCACCTAGCAGTCGCAACAACGTCTAAACTGTACGTACGCATAGTATTACTGGCACCCAACCCAGCTCCCGGAGGCACCAACCATGGCAACTGACGACGTCTACATCCTCGGTATCAACATGACGAAGTTCGGCAAGCATGCCGACAAGGACGTCGTCGACCTCGCGGCCGACGCCACGCTCGCCGCCCTCAAGGACGGTGGTGTCACGATGAAGGACATCAACGTGATGGCCGCCGGCAACCTCATGGGCGGCGGGGCCATCGGCCAGCGCATCCAGAAGCAGGTCGGGCAGACGGGCATCCCCGTGTACAACGTGTCCAACGCCTGCGCCACCGGTGCCACCGCCCTGCGCGTCGCGTACATGTCGATCAAGGCCGGCGAGTCGGACTACGGGCTTGCCGTCGGTGTCGAGAAGCTCGCCGGTGCGGGTCTCCTCGGCTCGGGTGACCGCAACGCGGGGACCGAGTGGAAGCCATCAGGCCGCTACGGCGCCGTGGCCCCGATGGACGGACGGGTCGGCACCGACGCCATGCCCGGCGTGTTCGCGCAAGTCGGCATGGAGTACGGCCACAAGTACGGCGGTGCCACCTTCGAGCTGTTTGCCAAGATCTCCGAGAAGAACCACGGACACTCCACGCTCAACCCGCTCGCCGCCTACAGCAAGGCCATGAGCCTCGAGCAGATCATGGGCGACATCATGATCTCCTACCCGAACACCCGCCCGATGTGCTCGGCCAACTGTGACGGCGCGGCTGCGGCCGTCCTCGTGAGCGGCGCCAAGCTGAAGACGCTCTCGATGGAGCAGCAGCGCCGGGCGGTCAAGATCTCCGCATCGATCCTCACCTCCGATCCGTGGGGCGAGGCCTGCCAGGTCCTACCGGACGTGAACACCCTCACCCGCAATGCCGCCAACCAGGCCTACGAGAAGGCCGGCATCGGGCCGGAGGACCTCGACCTCGTCGAGCTCCACGACTGCTTCGCCACCGCCGAGCTCGTGCACTACGACAACCTGATGCTGTGCGAGGAAGGCGGCGCTGTCGACTTCTTCAATTCGGGTGCCCCGTTCCGCACCGGCAAGACCCCGGTCAACGTGTCCGGTGGCCTGCAGTCAAAGGGCCACCCCATCTCGGCCACGGGCATCGCCAACGTGTGGGAGGTCTGCCACCACCTCCGCGGCGAGGCCGGGCCGCGTCAGATCGAGGGCGCCAAGGTCGGCCTGGCCCACGTCATCGGCCTGGCCTCGGCCTGCGGCATCCACGTGCTGGAGAAGTCCTCGCTGGCTGCCTGAGCCCAACTGTCGCTTCGCATATGCGCCGCTTCGCATATGCGCCCTGGCCGAGCGGCGGCGGGTCCCGCTGCCAATGTCAGAGCGTCCAGTCGACGTTCTCTCGCAGAACATGTGCCGGCGCCCCGCCGAGCAGCGTGCGGGGTGGGAAGGTCCCGCTGACGATGCTGCCGGCGGCTACCACGCAGCCGTCGCCGAGGACGGTGCCGTCGAGGATCCGACTACCGGCGCCGATCCAGACGTGGTCGCCGATGACCACGCTGCGCCGGTCCGGTCGCCGGTCCGCATAGTGCAGTTCGTGGTATTGGGTGTCGTAGATCTCGCACCGCCACGAGATGGCGCAGTTGCCGCCGATGCGGATCGATCGGGTGGCATGCACGATGGTGAACGCGTTGACGAACGTGCCGTTGCCGATCTCGAGCGTCGCGCCACTGTCGATGACGACTCTCGCGCCGCGGTTGATCAGCACATGGCCGGCGGCGTGGAACGTCCCGTCGTTGAGGAGCGCGGTCTGGTCACCCTTGATGTTGAACGGCATCCCGGTGACGCCGACCGTGAGCTTCCCGTCGATCTGCCACACGCCCTTCCCGCGCACCGTCGAGTGGGGTCCGACGACGACACGGCCCGGCTGGACGCGTGCACCGCGGAGGTACCGCATCGCTCCGGCCGGAATGACCCGCGGACTCTCACGGGCGCGGCGGATCCGATCGCGCCACAAGTCCCACCGTCTGACCTGGAGGTTCGGCAAGTTCGCCCCCTCTCGGGTGGCAAAGGCACCGATCCTTCGGCCAGTCCTCAGCCGCGCGGCGCACCGGGCGCGAACGTGACCGGAACCGACCGTGGCCCCCGCACCTGCCCGCCGGCCCACGTCACCGAGTCGGCGTCGGCGAGCGCGAACGGTCCGATGCGCTCCATCCACGTCTGGAGTGACACCCGCAGCTCCATCCGGGCCAGGTTCGACCCGGCGCAGCGGTGGATGCCCGACCCGAACGCAAGGTGGCGGTTGTGGTCACGATCGAGTCGGACCTCGTCGGGGTTCTCGAACACTTCGGGGTCACGATTGGCGGCCGGGAAGCTGATGACGACGCGCCTGCCGTGGGGCACCGGACAGCCGACTACGGCCGTGTCAGCTGTTGCGATGCGGCTCATGGTGACCGGCGCGAATGCTCGCAGTAGCTCCTCGGTTGCGGTCGGCCAAATGGAAGGATCGGTGCGCAGCCGTTCCTGATCGTCCGGATGCTCGGCGAGGTGGCACAGCGACGAGCCGATGGACGACCACGTGGTGTCGATGCCGGCGATGAGCAGCAGCGTGACATTGCCGAGGACCTGTG
This sequence comes from Acidimicrobiales bacterium, assembly GCA_043734485.1. Taxonomy (GTDB): domain Bacteria; phylum Actinomycetota; class Acidimicrobiia; order Acidimicrobiales; family JANYDT01; genus JAYUDQ01. Next base: position 3,406 of record JAYTFI010000449.1, read on the forward strand.
CCTCGGTGAGCTGCTGACCGTCATCCATACGGGCGTGCACGAGGTGGGAGATGAGGTCGTCGGTCGGCGTCTCGCGGCGAGCCGCCATTTCCGCGGTGAAGTAGATGCGCATCTCCTCGAACGCGGCGAGGCGGCGTTCGGGGAATTGGGCGCCGTGCTCGAGGATCTCGCGAACCCAGCCGACGAACTCGTCGGTGCGCGACTCGGGGACGCCGAGCATGAGCCCAATCACGCGGGCCGGGATCTGCTGGGCATAGTCGACCGCGGCGTCGGCACGGCCGGAGGCGATGAAGCGGTCGATGAGCCGATTGCAAAGGGCCTTGGCGACCGGCTCCCATTTCGCCACGGAGGCGGGAGACATGCTCGGAAGGATCACGCGCCGGGGGCCGGCATGATCGGGCGGGTCGGAGTTGATGATCGACTTCGGGCGGTTCGGGTCGGAGTAGTCGTCGAGGGTCGGCGCGATCGACGTACCCCGGGTCGATGTGAGGTTGGCGGTGTTGGACGCGGCATCGACGGCGGCGGCATAGCTGAGCACGAGGTGTGAGCCGCCCCAGCGTTCGCTCGTGGCCACCGGGCACTCGGCCCGCATGCCGGCCCAGAAGCCCGACGGGTCGCGGACGTAGGCATCGTCGAACACGTCGTAGTCGCTGACCCAGTCAGTCACCGGCGGCCGGGTGGTGGTGGTCGTCGTGCTCATCTGCATCCCCTTGGTTGCGACGTGCTGAGCGCGTGTCCGCGTTCCGCCCGCATCGTAAACGCTGCCGCCGGCGTTTGGGTGCGGCTGCAGCCGCGCCCGCACGTCCGGTACGTCACAGCGACGTGCGCAGGCTCCAGATCTCCGGGAACAGCACGACATCGAGCATGCGCCGCAGGTAGCCGACGCCCGACGTGCCGCCAGTGCCGCCCTTGAGGCCGATCACCCGCTCCACGGTCGTGACGTGACGGAACCGCCACAGCCGGAACGCGTCCTCCAGGTCGGTGAGCTCCTCGCCCAATTGGTACAGGTCCCAGTGGTGCGCCGGGTCGCGGTACACAACCAGCCAGGCGGCCTCGACCTCGGGGCTGGCCACGTAGGGCCGCGTCCAGTCCCGCTCGACATGATCCAACGGCACCGCCAG
>JAYTFI010000450.1:0-3392 GCA_043734485.1 Acidimicrobiales bacterium
GCTGAACGCAGTCGAGTGGCGATCCGTGCGCCAGCACGTCGCGCCGTATCGGCCCGTCGGTCCCAATCTGAGAGCGGTTCGAGTTCGATCACGTCTGCGGCACCCCCGGCCAGCCATCCCGGTTACGAAGTCACGTACGTAGCTCTCACGTAGCGGTGGGTCTCAAAGCTATACCGATTCGTTGTACCGACGAGAGGGTGAGAAGTGGTACGAACGCTAGAGTCACGAAGGGAGCAGACGCTCGCAACGCGGTCCCGGCGCATGTAGGTTGACCGTCGGGAAATGAATCTGCCCCTGGCCGCATCACCCGAGAGGGGAGAGGCTGCGCAGGGGCTTACGTATGTGAGTGTACCAATGACGCCGAGCAATGAACAGCCCCCACTTCACGCACTGCGCTCGGCCGTCAGCGAGACACGCTTTTCAACGTATTTGAAGCACAGCGCCGGCGACGAGGAACTGGCGTGGCGGCTGTACGAATGGAACCTTGCGGTCAGCTCGGCGCTGATGACCCCGCTGAACATGTTGGAGGTGACGCTCCGAAACCGGCTCTACGAAGCCGGGGCCCGTCCGTTCGGCTCCAACTGGCTGACGACATCCACTCACCTTCGTGCCGCAGACCGTGGCATGGTCACCGACGCGTGCGACTACCTCAACCGGCGGAACTCGCCGGTCAACCCTGGTGCGATGATTGCCGAACTCGCCTTCGGATTTTGGGTTGGGCTCTTGGCGAACCACTACGACCAGACCTTGTGGCGTCAGGGACTTCACCGTGCGTTCGCACGGGGCGCGAATCGTCCGTACCTGCACGACCAGCTCGATCGCGTGCGCACGCTGCGCAACCGGATCGCGCACCACGAGCATCTCCTGAACAGAGACCTCCGAGCGGACCTCACTCGAATCGACATGGTGCTCGAATCGCTCAACCCCGAGGTCGCTGCATGGGTCAGAGGACTCCCAAACGCGGCCACCGTGATCGCGCTGCGCCCGCCGGACCGTACCTAGAACTGGCCTCTGTCATCCGAGGTCGTTGAGGCTCGTGGGCGCCAGCAGCGTCAGCGCGTCCGACGATCCGGTCCTTCGTTGCGGTGGTGGCGGTGATCTTTATGCTCACCTGGATGTGGCTAACGCCGTCGTCGACTGCGTTTGCTAGGGCGTTCAGAAGCATCCGCACCGCGTTCCTCGTATTGGGATCGCCCAAGCTCGTCATGAGCGAGATTCCCACTTGGTGGTCGGCATTCCCTTTGGTGTGGTACCTGCGTCCGCCGAAACCGGTTGCGGGTTCGCTCCACCCCTTGTTGAGCTACTTCCCTCTCCGTCAGGGTCTCCCTGCTCGCCCGATTTGTCGTCCTGTGCCGCAATCGCGAATTTCGCGATTCGCATTCCTGAAGACGAAAGGTTCACGTCTTGGGGCGACGTGACAGTTCGCTTCACTCCGTCCGTATCGACCAGGTTGTTATCGACCAGATCGACTTTCGCCGACGTGCAGGCTCCATAGAGTGCTTGGCGGAGGTCGTCTTCGCCGCCGAAACCGGGCGTTCCGCCAGGCGACTGCCATCACGCTGCTCCCGTTCACCGCCGACGGGGCGGGCGTCTGCGACGAACGCACCACCACCATTTCTGGTGACCGCGAGTTCTGGCGGGCGGTTCTGCGACAGCCAACCGGCCCCGACGACTCACCTCGACGAATCGGAACGCCTGGAAGTACCGCTCAAGCGCGTCGGACGAGCCGGTGCCCAGCGGGTAGAACGATCCGGACCAATCCGGCAGGTAGGACCAGCCCGCGGTGCCGAGCCAAATGGTGCTCATCGTCGCTTCGTCGTCCGTCGCAACGCCGGCGCGAGTCCCGGTCGCAGGTCATGCACGCGATCGGACCGAAGTCATGACGACGCAAGCAGCTGCAGACCGAAAACGATCGAGCCACATATGTCCGCGAGGTCGGAGAGCATGGCCGACCGTTTAAGTGCCCGCCCGCCCCAAGTGAGACCGCGCTACTGCTGCACGACTACCTCACCGCCCGGAGGCGACGAGCGGCGTCCTCGATCGCCCTCGTGATGCCGATGGGAGTTCCCATCCCGCCATCGACCGCCGCGTCGAAGGCACTGCTGGTCGCCTTCGAGGAGCGCGGCATCGAGTGGCATCCCAACTCGATGATCCGAGGCCTCGATCCGACCCGGAAGGTCGCGCTGCTCGCGAACGGCACGGAGCTGCCCTACGACCTGTTCCTCGGGGTTCCGGTCCATCGTGCTCCCGATGTCGTCGTGACTGGCGGACTTACGGTCGACGGCTGGATACCCGTGAACTCGCTGACCTTGGAGACCTCCTTCCCAGGCGTCTACGCAGTGGGGGACGTCACAAGCGTCGGCACCCCCAAGGCCGGTGTCTTCGCCGAGGGTCAGGCTGCAGTCGTAGCGCGACGGACCGGTGCGGTCATTCGCGGTGAGGATCCCGACGACACATACAACGGGCGAGGCATTTGCTACCTGGAGTTCGGCGAGAACCAGGTGGCCCGGGTCGACGTCAACTTCCTCAGCGGGCAGAGCCAGGTCGGCGACATGGACGGCCCCTCCCCGGAGCTCGCCGCCGACAAGGACGCATTCGGTTCGACCCGCATCCAGCGCTGGTACGGTCGGAACTGGGCCACCGCCTCCGCCAACTAAACCGTCCGCAAGCGGCTCTGGTCTCGAGCGCTCGACGAGGCGAGGCGAGCTGAACACCCCCTCGTCGAACTCGTGCGGGCCACCGTGGTCCCGACGAACATCTTATCCGGATCTACGGCCCGGATCTCCACGGCACCGGATTTGGCGATCGTCGCTGAGATCCGGTCGCCGTCGTCCAAGTTATAACCAGAACCTGCGGATCGGCCACGTGATCGGGGGCGCGGCGTACCTTGCTCGTTGACCAAACACGAGAACCGGCGTGCCAACGCCGGTGAGGAAGGAACGCCGATGTTGAGAGTAGTGATTGATGAGGCCGGGCGTGATGACACCGGGATGTTGTTGAACGAGATCGTCGCCGAGGGCGCCCGGCGGATGCTTGCGGCGGCGTTGGAGGCCGAGGTTGACGCCTATGTGGCCGGGTTGGTCGACGAGCACGGCCATCGGATGGTGGTGCGCAACGGGCATGCGGTGCCGCGGGCGATCGTGACGGGCGCGGGCCGATCGTGGTGGAGGCGCCGAGGGTGAATGACCGCCGGGTCGATGAGGTGTCCGGTGAACGGTGCCGGTTCGCGAGTTCGATCCTGATGCCGTGGTGCCGCAAGTCGCCGAGGGTGTCTGAGGTGTTGCCGTTGTTGTATCTGCACGGGATGAGCTCGGGCGACTTCGCTCCTGCGCTGTCGGAGTTCTTCGGGTCGGCGGCGGGCTTGTCGGCGTCGGTGGTTACCCGGCTGACCG